>NZ_CAJCFU010000037.1:0-126873 GCF_903968575.1 Arsenophonus endosymbiont of Apis mellifera
TCCGTTACTTTCCTTTAAATCAGCCCCAAAGTCGCGACACACTTCACCTGCATACTGATGAAATGCTTTGTAGTGCAAGCCACTGAGTACTTTCTTTCGGTACTTAGTCACAAAGACAAGGTGAACATGTAAAAGAAACGCTGCATGTCTTGAACGGTTGATTTTATATTTTTGCATTGAAATTAACCGGATATACGGTAAGATAGTGAGATAATTTACTACACACTGAGTAATAATGCTAATTCTAAAAGCCTACAAATTCAGACTCGAACCAACCGAAAAACAGTCGCAACGTTTGCGGCAGTTGTGCGGATGCGCTCGTTTTATCTGGAATTACGGGCTAGCAGAGACGCAACGCATTATTGAATCCGGCGGTAAACTACCGTCAGCGTTTGAACTAAATCGGATGCTCACAGAATGGAAAAAAAAGCCGGAACATTCCTTTTTGCAAGAAGCCTACACGGATAATCTTCAGCAGAAACTCAAAGATCTGCACGGGGCATGGAAACGCTGCTTTGATAAAAAACTGGCAGCAAAAGCTCCTGTATTTAAAAGGAAAAATGACGGGCGTGATTCAGTTCGTTTTGTTAATTTTGATAAATATTGTCAGCTCGATAATGGCAGAGTGAGATTACCGTCAGGTTTGGTATGGGTAAAGTTCCGGCAGTCGCAAAAGCTGTACGGTAAGATTAAAAACGCAACCGTTAGCCAACATGCGGGACACTGGTATATATCGTTTCAGGTCGAACTGGAAATGGACATTCAGCCTCATTCGTCAGCAACAATGATTGGTTTGGATGCAGGTGTAACCAGACTCGCCACGCTGTCAGACGGCACAGTGTTTGAACCTGTAAACAGTTTTAAAACCAACCAAAAAAAGCTGGCGAAATTCCAGCGTCAGTTAAGCTGTAAAGTTAAATTCAGCAATAACTGGAAAAAACAGAAGCGAAAAATCCAACGTCTCCACTCGCATATAACCAATATCCGCAAAGACTACCTTCACAAAGTCACCAGTGAAATCAGCAAAAACCACGCGATGATCGTCATTGAGGACTTAAAGGTCAGTAACATGTCGAAATCGGCAAAAGGTACACAAGAGCAGCACGGACGGAATGTCAGGGCAAAATCAGGACTTAACCGTTCGATACTGGATCAGGGTTGGTATGAAATGCGCCGTCAGCTTGAGTACAAGCAGCTATGGCGCGGTGGTCAGGTATTAGCTGTGCCTCCGGCATATACAAGTCAACGGTGTGCATGTTGTGGTCATACAGCGAAAGAAAATCGTCAATCACAAAGTAGATTCGAGTGCCTTGAGTGCGGGTATACAGAGAACGCAGATATCAACGGAGCTCGTAACATTTTAGCGGCAGGACATGCCGTGTTAGCCTGTGAAGTGAACGGTGCAGTAATGCCGTCAGCAGCAGGAACCAGGCTTCTGAGCGATCAGATAGTCTCCGACTAACGGGAATCCCCCTCCTGAGTCACGAAGTGTGAAGGTGGGGGAGGATGTCAATCTCTTATGATATAACGGATATTGGCTTTATCATCAAACCTAAACCTATATCAAAAAGTATGGCATCTTTATAAAAGTTTATAATTGACTTATTGCCACTATGAAGCGTATTTCAGTTCAAGCTAGGGAGCAATTCCAGCATATTATTAGATGAACGACTAGCTAATATTATTAACTGTCCAGTACAAGTGACCCAACTAAGCAGAGTAATGACGCCTCTGCTTTTGTTGGCTATCAATGCATACGGAAGCACGATGACTATGCCATTATTATGGCGATTAAAGTAATTGTGATAAACGATTCAGATCAGACTGGATTGCACCCGCCATCACATCACGTCCAGCACCTGGGCCTCTGATTACTAATGGATTATCACGATACCAACGACTTTTAAGGGCAAAAACATTATCACCCGGTAACAAAGCTGCCAAAGGATGATCAGGCATAATAGCTTCAACGCCGACTTTGGCTCGTTTCTTTGTGGCATCAAAGCGAGCAACATACCGCAAGACCATGCCCATTTCCTGAGCAGCCTGGAGACGTTGTGCCATTTGTTCATTAATGACCATACTATTTTCAAAAAACTCATCCAGATCACCGGTTGCCGCTTCAGTTGTAACTAATGACTCGACCCGCACCTGTTCAGGTTCAATTTCATAGCCCGCTTCCCGTGCCAAAATGATCAATTGACGCATTACATCTTGCCCAGAGAGATCAATTCGTGGATCTGGCTCGGTTAAGCCTTGCTGCCAAGCTTGTTCTACCAATTGATTGAACGGTACCGTGCCATCGAATTGTAAAAATAACCAAGATAAGGTAGCAGAAAAAATACCACTAATAGAAAGGATTTTATCACCACTCTCTTTTAAATCACGTACAGTATAATTTATTGGTAATCCAGCCCCGACTGTCGCATTATACAACCAGTATCGACCTGTTTTTGCAAAAGCATCACGGATCTGACGGTAGTCATCGCTCAACAGAGCACCAGATACCTTATTGGCACTGATTAGATGAAAACCATAACTAGCAAAATCAAGATAGCTTTTTGCTAATAGGTCACTGGCTGTTATATCCAGTACAACCAGATCATCAAACGGATGATCCCGCATCCAGAGTAAAAGTGCTTCATCTTGATGTATTGTTGCATCATGATCAAAAAAAGCTAATACTCTACTTGGATCGATGCCCTCATAATTTAACAGGCTACGGCAACTATCAACTACCCCGGCGAGAATAAATTCGAAATCACTACGGGCGGAAATTGTTTTTTGCTCGGTGGCAAACAATTCCAACCAGCGAGAACCAATGTTACCTTTACCAAACAGAACCAAGCCAATACGTTTTTCCGCCCGAAATAAGCTCTGGTGTAATCCCTGCACTAAATGTGATGTTTGAGTCGCGCGTAAAACAGCTACCAGACTTATTTCTTCTTCAGAGTGCCAAATAAATTCAACCGGTTGATCTTTTAATTGTTGATAGAAACGATGACTATGCAGCGGATTTTTACCCACACCGGCTCCGACAAGGGCAACCAAAGAAAATTGATCACGTAATGATAAATCTTCTACTACCGTCATCTCCTTCAATACTGCCAGAGCACTAGCGGCAACCTCTGAGGTATAACATAACTGGATCAATTTTCGATCTGGATGTAAGCCAGTCGCTAATGGCCGCAACTGTCTTCGCTTTAGCAATAAATCGATCTCTTTATAGATTTGGCTAAAATTTTGCTGATTTGCCAGGTTTAATTCAACCAGACAAACATCATCATGGCTAGTAACAATTTTGACACCCGTACCTGATGCCAAAACACGCTCTATTTTTGTCGAACCCTGTTCAGGCTGATAACTACATCTAAGTTGTAAATCAATATTAGTGACAGAAATTGGCTGTAACGTGCGAGTATGAAGTACCGGTGCGGCTAAACGCGCTAATTCGCTGGCTTCATCAAGGCGTAATAATGGCAGCAAACAAGCATCTTTGACTTTGCGCGGATCAGCACTGTATACACCAGCAACATCACTCCAAATAGTTACTTTATTAACCTCCGCCAATGCTCCTACTTGGGTTGCTGAATAATCACTACCATTACGCCCTAATAATACCGTTTTACCTTGTTTATTTTGGGCAATAAAACCAGTCACCACCAACCGTTTATTAGGATGTTGTTGCAAAAGCTGTTGTAATAATGGGCGTGAGAGGGTTTCATCTACCTGGGGTTGAGCAGCAAATTCTGCACGCAAGAAAAGTCGTGCATCTAACCAATGACTTGGTAAACCAAATTCTTCCAATACCGCGGACATTAAACGCGCAGACCAAATTTCTCCATGACCAACAATTTCTGCATAAATATCATCATGAATAGTTTTCTCGACTAAGGTGCTTAAGCGATCAAGATCAGCTAAAAAAGCTAACTTTAATACCTGCCCTTTTGTGCCTGGTAATAGCCCAATAATAAGATCCTGTTGATAACGGCGTATTGACTGCTGTACCTGACTGGCTAAAGCACGATCAGTTTGACTTAACTTCAGCCAATCAATTAACTGATTGGTTGTTGTTCCTGCCGCAGATACCACCATTAAATCACCTGGCTGGCTATAATTTGCCATAATATTAGCCACTCGCTGATAACATTTCACATCAGCTAAACTACTACCACCAAATTTATGTAATTGACGATGGTGATATTTTACTGCTCTCGCTGTCACTGCATTCATGATAAAAAGTTACCTCTTCGCTACTCGCTGAAACGCGTTACCTAATCTTCAATAGCTACTGAAAAACTTAATAATTTTTTATTGGTAGTTGCTAGCTTACATCAAATAATGCGCTGCTAATATAGCACTTAACCAATGACATATGGTTAACATTGTTGGTTTAGCTAACATAATATCCATTCACTAAAAGAATTGAAAAGCTAATCAAACATAACCAAATGGACATCAAGATGTTAATACATCTGGAAATCCAAAATACTTTACGTTTAAATCAAGTAGTGGGATAATTATCAATATTAAAAAATGACAATAAACAATAGAATATTAGAAACTTATTAAACAAATTTTTGCCAACTAAGGCTATATTTATACAGCAACTAAATAAATTCTTCTATTGATTGACTTAACTTAAGGTATCCCATGGCTGAGTGGAATGGTGATTATGTTAGCCCTTATGCTGAACATGGTAAAAAAAGCGAGCAAGTAAAAAAGATCACAGTATCTATCCCATTAAAAGTACTTAAAATCTTGACAGACGAACGCACTCGTAGACAAATTAATAATTTACGCCATGCGACAAATAGTGAATTGCTTTGTGAAGCATTTTTACACGCGTTTACTGGGCAACCGTTACCAAATGATGATGATTTACGCAAAGAGCGTGATGATGAAATTCCAGAAGCTGCAAAAATCATTATGCGCCAAAGAGGTATTGATCCAGACACTTGGGAATATTAATTATTTTCCTTATTTTTCAAAGAGTAAATAATTAAAGTTTTTGCAAAAATGGTCTTGGTTTAATTGTTTATTAATTGAATTATTTTAGTTTTATATAACAGTAACACTCCGATATTAAGCGAAGTGTTACTCCTATATTATAAGCATGATTTTGCTTGTATCATTGAGCGATTATTATTTTTTCATGCCTGGAATATTGAATCGCTGCTTGAAGCGATCAACGCGGCCACCAGAAGCCACATCACGCTGTTTACCGGTATAGAATGGATGGCATTTACCACAAACATCCAAATTCAGATTATGATTAACAGTTGATTTAATTTTCATTACATTACCGCAAGAACAAGTCGCAGTAACTTCTTCATATTTAGGATGAATATCTTTTTTCATAGAAAACCTCTAGTTAGGCCGTATCGCTATCTAACCCTAACGCTAGACACCATACGTCAAATCGATTAACAATAGTGATTAGTAACCATCAAGATTACTAATAAAGGTGGCGGATCATACAGAAAATCTGCTTATAGCGCAATGAAATCTATTCAAATAATGTGATACTCTAGCTTTTATGTCTTATAAATAACATGTATGACAATAATTAGGAACATTTAATAATGGCTATTGTTCAAGTGGCGCTCCCTGTTCCGCTGATGAGCGCTTTTGATTACCAATCCAATTTTCCTTTACCCATTAAAGGTTGCCGGGTATTGGTACCTTTTGGTAAGCGTACTATCTTAGGTATTGTACTATCGCATAATCAAGATAGTAAACTCAGTTGTGAACAATTAAAAACCATTGAACAAGTTTTAGATCAAGAATCACTATTTTCAGATAGTTTATGGTCATTACTCCTTTGGGCCTCTCAGTATTACCATCATCCGATCGGTGAAGTCCTATTTCATGCACTACCGGTTTTACTACGGCAAGGCAAAGCGGCAACATTTTCTCCGCTATGGCAGTGGCAAATCACTGAGCAGGGTAAAATTTTTGCCCTAAACCAGCTTAAACGAGCACCGAAACAGCAACAGGCACTCGCATTATTACAGCAACAACCCCTTTATCGACACCAAATAGTAGAATATGAATTGAGTGAAAATGCGCTACAAGCACTAAAAAAGAGAAACTTAATTCAACTATTAGCCATCCAGCCAGAAATGGAAAGTTGGCATGCTGATTTTCACATCTGTGGTGAAAAACCAAAACTCAATCTAGAACAGTCCACTGCGGTAGGGACTATAAGTTCTCAGCCAACATTTACGCCTTGGTTATTAATGGGCATAACGGGTTCTGGTAAAACAGAAGTGTATCTCAGTGTCATTGAAAATGTTTTAACGCAAGGTAAACAAGCATTAGTCCTGGTGCCCGAAATTAGTCTTACCCCGCAAACTATTCAACGATTTAGTGAGCGATTTAATGCTCCCGTGGATGTGCTACATTCTGCATTAAATGATAGTGAGCGACTGGCGGTCTGGTTGCGTGCACAAAAAGGACACAGTGCGATTGTGATTGGTACACGCTCCGCATTATTCACAGCTTTTGCTAATCTTGGCTTAATCATTATTGATGAAGAACACGATAACTCTTACAAACAACAAGACGGATGGCGTTATCATGCCCGTGATCTGGCTGTTTTGCGTGCCAAAAAAGAGAACATTCCCATTATTATGGGAACAGCAACACCTTCGTTAGAAAGTCTCTATAATATTGAGCAAGGAAAATATCACCGTCTAGATCTCACCCAACGCGCTGGAAACGCTAAACCGGCAAGTCAACATTTACTCGATTTAAAAGGCCAGCCATTAAAATATGGTATGTCCAGACCATTAATTCAGCGTATGGAAGATCATTTGGCAGCCAATAATCAGGTGATGCTATTTTTAAATCGCCGCGGCTATTCACCAACATTAATTTGCCATGATTGTGGCTGGATTGCCGAGTGTTCACGGTGTGATCGTTATTACACATTACACCATCATCAACGTCAGCTTCGTTGCCATCACTGTGATAGTCAACTGCCAATCCCAATACAATGTTCACACTGTGGCTCTACGCATCTGCTGCCTGTCGGTTTAGGAACTGAACAGTTAGAAGAGGCGATTAATCAGCTTTTCCCTGAGATACCGGTTACCCGCATTGACAGAGATACCACTCGGCGTAAAGGGGAATTAGAAAAACAGCTAGCAACTGTCTATGCAGGTGGTGCTCGGATTTTGATCGGTACCCAAATGCTCGCAAAAGGACACCATTTTCCTGATGTTACTCTGGTTGCCCTACTGAATGTCGATGGCGCACTTTTTTCCAGTGATTATCGGGCGACAGAAAGATTTGCTCAACTTTATATCCAAGTATCTGGACGGGCTGGGCGAGCCGGTAAGCATGGCGAAGTGATCCTACAAACCTACCACCCTGAACATCCATTATTATCGACACTATTAGAAAAAGGCTATAACGCGTTCGCAGCAGAAACACTAGCGGAACGACGAGATGTTTTTTTGCCACCACATAGCAGTCATGTCATGATCCGTTCAGAAGATCACCATAACCAGACTGCACCTAATTTTTTAAACAAGCTTCGCCAATATATAGAACAACATAACATGCGCGACTCGCAACTTTGGTTATTGGGTCCTATACCGGCAATCCAGGCTAAACGGGCAGGCCGTTTCCGTTGGCAATTACTGTTGCAACATCCTTCGCGCTCCTATTTACAACAATTTCTTTCGCATATATTACCTGAAATTATGGCCTACCCTGAAAGTCGAAAAGTAAAATGGAATATTGATGTAGACCCGACCGAAAATTAGTCGTTGCAATTACTCATCTACACCTATTGAATCAAATAAAATTAGCTTTATGCGAAGCTAATCTATAAATAAATCTAATTAAATAATTCAGAGAAATTTATTTAAAAATTTGGCGGCTAACGTGCTTAAAATAAGTAAACGCAAAGATTAAATCGACGCTATTATTAATTAAGGACGCGAGGTGGCGCTATGGAACAAAAGATCAATCACCACAACGCAACGATGAAGGATGTTGCTAACGCAGCCGGAGTGTCTACTGCAACCGTTTCACGCGCACTGACCAAGCCAGATCAAGTTTCTGCCAAGACGCGCCAGAAAGTTGAACAAGCTGCGTCGAAAACGGGTTATGATGCCTTTTGTCTGACAAAAAATACAAAATCAAGCAAACCTAAAACTATTTTTGTCGCTATACCCGATATTACCAACCCTATTTGTCCTGATATTATTAGTGGTATTGAGCAAGTGGCTGCTGAACAAGGATATATGGTACTAATTGGTGATTGTAAACATTATCAAAAACAACAACACCCACTTATTGATATATTTATTAGCCAACAAATTGATGGCATCGTGTTACTCAATTCTAATATTCCGTTTACACTCACCAATAGAAAAGCAAAAGATTTTCCACCGATAGTGGTTGCAAATGAATTTGTACCTGAATTCAAACTTGCTACTATAAATATTGATAATCTAACATACTCTTTTAACGCAATTAACTATTTACAAAAACTGGGTCATAAATATATTGCTTGCATAACAGGCCCAGAAACCGCTCTGTCTTGCCAATATCGTTTGCAGGGTTACATTCAAGCGATACAGCGGGCAGGTAATAAAGTGCAACAGGAATATATTATTAACAGTGATTTTAGTTACCAAGGTGGAGCTGGAGGCATAAAAAAACTTTTTGCATTACCTAAGCCACCTAGCGCAATTTTTTGCCATAATGATATTATGGCTATCGGTGCTATATGGCAAGCCAAACGTATGGGGCTAACATTACCAAAAGATGTATCTATTATTGGATTTGGCAATCTCAACTTTGCACAATATAGCGAACCCGCTCTTACTACAATCGAGCAACCTCGCTTTGAAATTGGTCGCCAAGCAATGTTACTACTTTTAGCAAAAATTCAAGGCCATAGAATAGATAAAAATGCAAAATTGCTAGACTGCCATTTAATTATCTGTGATAGTGTTTGTCCACCTACAAACTAGTCAAAAGTGATTAGGTTAAGTAACCTATAATGAATTAATGTAACTTTTTTATTAATCAGCGAATTGAAAAGTGGCACAAAAAGATTACGTAAGACGAGGACGCACAACGTCCCGCAAAAATAAACATTCAGGCAAGAAAAAATCAAATCAAGGATTGCCAAAAACAACCCTTGTTGTCGCTATTGCCATCGTCGTTATCTTTATTGGCGGTTTATATTTCATTACGCAAAATAAACGCGTTCCGGTGCTTAACAGAACAATCACACCAAACACCAATCAGCCAGTCAGCAGTCTACCTCCTAAGCCAGAAGAACGATGGCGCTATATAAAAGAGCTGGAAAAGCGGGGCACTGATCTGCCAAACTTTAATCGCTCAACTAAATCAAATATTAATAACACAACTGAATTAACCAATGAACAACGTCAGCTTCTGGAGCAGATTGATGCGGATAGACGCAATCCTGTCACTAATCTATCCGAAGTACCTAATAATGATAATGTTCCCCGCTCACGCGTCATCATTAATGGCCCGCCAATAGAATCACCTCTGCGGTTAAAACCCGCACCCCAGCTTCAGCAACCAACCAATAGCCAACAAAAAATAGTGGTACAATGTGGTTCATTTAAAAACCTGGAGCAAGCAGAATCAATTAAAGCTAATCTGGCATTCGCAGGTTTAGAAAGTAGAATTAGTTCGACAGATGACTGGCATCGTGTCGTCCTTGGGCCTTACAACAAAGAAACAGCAGAAAAAATACGTGACCGAGCTAAATCTGTCGGCTTATCTGGCTGTATTCTTCGTACAAGTAAGGGTTGAAAAATGATTATTATCCCCCATTTACATTCCTAATAGCGTAAATACAGACTTTTTATGTAATAAAAAAACTAAAAAGTATGTTTACATACTCCCCTAATAAAATAACCAAGGGCTGACTCATGACTACAATCGTAAGTGTTCGCCGTAATGGCCATGTTGTAATTGGTGGTGATGGACAGGCGACGATGGGTAATACCGTCATGAAAGGCAACGTCCGTAAAGTGCGCCGCCTTTATAATGATAAAGTTATTGCGGGCTTTGCAGGCGGTACTGCTGATGCATTTACACTGTTTGAACTTTTTGAACGTAAACTAGAGCTTCACCAAGGACATCTAACCAAAGCCGCTGTTGAACTGGCCAAAGATTGGCGTACTGATCGTATGCTGAGAAAACTTGAAGCGCTTTTAGCTGTTGCAGATGAAAACAGCTCATTGATCATTACAGGTAATGGAGATGTTATTCAACCAGAAAATGATTTGATCGCTATTGGTTCTGGTGGTGCTTATGCACAAGCCGCTGCGCGTGCCCTGTTGGAAAATACAGAAATGAGCGCACGTGATATTACAGAAAAAGCGTTAAATATAGCGAGTGATATCTGTATTTATACCAATCATAATTTTAACTTTGAAGAACTCTCTTCAAAATCTTAAGGATTTAAACATGTCTGAAATGACGCCTCGTGAAATTGTCAGTGAATTGGACAATCATATTATTGGTCAAGACAAAGCAAAACGTTCTGTCGCTATTGCGCTACGTAATCGTTGGCGTCGTATGCAACTTGATGAAGCATTGCGCCAAGAAGTAACACCAAAGAATATTTTGATGATTGGTCCAACAGGTGTTGGTAAAACTGAAATTGCTCGTCGTTTAGCAAAACTGGCTAACGCTCCCTTTATCAAGGTCGAAGCAACAAAATTTACTGAAGTCGGTTATGTAGGTAAAGAGGTTGATTCTATTATCCGTGATTTAACTGACGCTGCTGTAAAAATGGTACGCCTGCAATCTATAGAAAAAAACCGTTACCGTGCCGAGGAACTGGCCGAAGAACGTATTCTTGATGTTTTATTGCCACCAGCTAAAAATAATTGGGGACAACCTGATCCCCATGTAGAACCCTCTATTGCCCGTCAATCGTTCCGCAAAAAACTAAGAGAAGGTGAGCTAGACGATAAAGAAATTGAAATTGAAGTTGCTACTACACCAGTAGGTGTCGAAATTATGGCGCCTCCAGGCATGGAAGAAATGACCAGCCAGTTGCAATCTATGTTTCAAAATCTAGCCGGGCAAAAACATAAACCCCGTAAGATGAAGATCAAAGAAGCCTTCAAAATACTAATAGAAGAAGAAGCAGCAAAACTGGTTAATCCAGAAGAACTAAAACAGCAAGCAATTGATGCGGTTGAACAACACGGCATTGTTTTTATCGATGAAATTGACAAAATCTGCAAACGTGGCGAAACTTCTGGCCCAGATGTGTCTAGAGAAGGGGTACAACGTGATTTGCTACCTTTAGTTGAAGGCTGCACCGTTTCTACTAAACATGGTATGGTAAAAACTGACCACATTCTATTTATCGCCTCTGGCGCATTCCAGGTTGCGAGCCCATCTGATTTGATTCCGGAGTTACAAGGCCGATTACCCATCAGAGTTGAACTCCAAGCGTTGACGGCAGAAGACTTTAACCGTATTTTAACTGAACCAAATGCGTCTTTAACTATACAATATAAAGCATTGATGGCAACCGAAGGTTTAAAAATTGAATTTACGCCAGAAGGTATTGGCAAAATTGCTCAAGCAGCCTGGCAAGTTAATGAAAAAACAGAAAATATTGGTGCTCGTCGCTTACATACCGTTCTTGAGCGATTAATGGAAGATATCTCTTTCGATGCCAGTGAACGCAATGGTCAAGACATTATCATTGATGCTGATTACGTTGCTACGCATCTGGATGAACTCGTTGCAGATGAAGATCTGAGTCGATTTATTTTATAATCTAGCGTCGTTAACTTTGCTGATTATAATCTTGCATGGGGGGCTAAGCCTCCCATTATTTTTATAACGATATACTTGTGGATTAATTACATGAATTTAATCACATCAAGAAACCCTATCCAAATACAAGCGTGGCTGGAAAGTTTACGCCCTAAAACACTTCCCTTAGGTATTGCGCCGATTATAACGGGTTCTGCATTAGCTTATTGGTCTGGCGCTTTTACTCTCTCGATTGGATTATTAGCTCTACTTACTGCGGCTGCACTACAAATTCTATCTAATTTGGCGAATGATTATGGTGATGCGGTTAAAGGCAGTGATACCGAGCAACGATTAGGGCCATTACGAGGTATACAAAAAGGAATTATTAGCCTAGCCGAAATGAAAGTTGCCCTAAAAATCACTATCATTATTTGTTGTTTATTTGGCTTAAGCCTGATCATAGTCGCTGCGAGAACGCCAAAGGATATTATTGGTTTTCTGATACTTGGCGTTATCGCTATAACAGCCGCTATTACTTATACTGTGGGTAAAAAACCCTATGGATATCTGGGACTGGGCGACATTTCAGTGCTGATCTTTTTTGGTTGGTTGAGTGTGATCGGAACTTATTATCTACATACTAACCACTTTACTTTGATGACATTATTGCCAGCAACTGCTTGTGGATTACTGTCAGTAGCTGTACTCAATGTTAATAATATGCGCGATATAGAAAATGATATTAAAGCGGGTAAAAATACCTTAGCGGTTAGATTAGGCGCCAAGGGCGCCCGACAGTATCATGCTGCACTCATCTTAATCGCAATTTTCTGTTTAATACTCTTTAGCCTGCTATATATTCAACACTGGACGGGTTGGTTATTCTTACTCGCTATACCGATGTTATTAAACCATATAAAGAAAGTTATTTATGATACTACAGCTGAGGGTGTGAAACCTTTATTGGAAAATATGGTAAAAGCGGCGTTACTGACCAATATTCTATTTTCTGTTGGACTTATTTTAAATTAATTATTGTCATTTTGATTTTTCTCAGTGTTTTTATGAGCTATGTTTTTGCAAAAAACAACCAGATAGAGATATACTGAACTTCCCGTGTACTTAAATAGACCGAAATCCTATGAAATATGATACTTCCGAGCTGTGTGATATCTACCAAGAAGAGGTCAATGTGGTAGAACCTTTATTCTCAAACTTTGGCGGACGTACTTCATTTAGTGGTCAAATCGTGACAGTCAAATGTTTTGAAGACAATGGCCTCATCTACGATTTACTAGAAGAACCGGGGGAGGGTCGGATCCTATTAGTTGATGGTGGAGGCTCTGTGCGTAAAGCGCTTATTGATGCTGAATTGGCAAAGTTTGCCATGAAAAATCAATGGGAAGGCATTGTCATTTACGGCGCAGTACGTCAGGTTGATGAATTAGCAGAATTAGATATTGGTATTCAAGCCATCGCTGCCATCCCTGTAGGTTGTACCAATGACGGTACCGGAGAAAGTGATGTACGCGTCAATTTTGGCGGCGTTACATTCTTTACAGAAGATTATTTATATGCAGACAATACCGGTATTATTCTTTCCGAGCATCCATTACTTTTAGACGATGAGCCAAATAACGATCAAGATATTGAAGACTAATACCTTGCCAGCTGGAAGCAAAGATTGTTGTATTATTCAATATCTATCGATTAAGTAACAATAAGGGCAACAAAATTTGCCCTCATTGCTATTTTTATCTAATGCAATAAAATATTGGACGATTATTGAACATCTTCCATTCGACCTAATAGACCGCGTAAACGCTCTTGCCAGGCATGCTGTTCTTGTTTTAAATTCTCATTTTCATGAGCTAATGTTCCATGTTTTTCTTTAGCACTCGCGACTTCTTGATACAAATTATTATTTTTCTCTTTAAGTTCATTAACTTCCATCTGTAAAAGCTCAATAGTTTCTAGAGCTTGTTGAACTTTAGCTTCTAATTTTTCAAAAACTTCAAATGACATTCTTTCGTCCCCTTTTTTAGCAATGCTACGATTGTAAGTAGCCTTCTTACGCCTGTCTAGTTGAAAGCTCTCGATAAATGCCGATCTAACCTTAATTATTTCTATTTATCCAACCAATTGCAAAAAAATACATCAAGTACAATGTCAGTTCGATCACTTTATCAGAGCGATTTCGCTCATTTTTTTTTTTTGACGTGATCCAACAATATTTGATCCTTTATTTCCGTTTACGTTCATTTAACGATAAATTGATTCAGAGCTTTCTCAGGAAATAATAAAGAAAGACAAATTTTATTGCTTAGTATTCATACTTTTTGCAGGATAAACATATGAGTAAAACTACTTCACCTACGCTTACAGGTCAATGTATCTCTGAATTTTTAGGTACCGCATTACTTGTATTTTTTGGTTTGGGTTGTGTCGCAGCCACACGCATAGCTGGCGCACAACTAGGTTTATGGGAAATCAGTATGATTTGGGGGTTTGGCGTGGCTCTGGCCGTTTACCTTACGGCAGGTATTTCAGGAGCCCACTTAAATCCGGCTATTACTGTTACTTTTTGGTTATTTGCCCATTTTGATAGAAAAAAAGTACTACCATATATTATTGCACAAATGTTGGGAGGCTTTGTCGCGGCCGCTCTCGTTTATGGGTTGTACTTCGAACTATTTCTAGATTATGAAAAAGTACACCAAATAGTACGTGGTTCACAGGAAAGCTTATTCACCGCGGGCATTTTTTCTACTTACCCGGCAGGGCAAATTAGCGTCCTACAAGCATTTGTGGTTGAAGTTGTTATTGCTATTATTTTGGTTTGTATGATATTAAGTTTAACTGATGATAACAATGGCATACCTCGTGGCCCATTAGCACCGCTACTTATTGGTATTCTAATTGCGGTTATTGGTGGTTCATTTGGCCCACTGACCGGCTTCGCATTAAATCCTGCTCGCGATTTCGGTCCCAAGCTAGTGGCTTATCTCGCTGGTTGGGGTGATATTGCCTTAACCGGTGGACGTAGCTTCCCTTATTTTGTGATCCCTTTAACAGCACCTTTTGTTGGTGCGATTATCGGTGCTTTTGCTTATCGCAAACTGATTGGCTACCATTTACCTGCTATGACAAATCAAAACAAAAAATAAACGCAAAAATAATCAAAAATATATTATGAAGTAAATTGGACAATTATTATGACAACTGAAACACCAACAAAAAAAAAATATGTTATTGCACTTGATCAAGGTACTACTAGTTCGCGCACCATTATCTTTGATCATGAAGCTAATATTATTAATATTTCTCAGCGTGAATTTCCTCAAATTTATCCAAAAAGGTTGGGTAGAACATGACCCAATAAAAATATGGGCCACGCAAAGTGCTACTTTAGCTGAAGCATTAGCAATTTCGGATATCCGCAGTGATGAAATCGCCGGTATTGGCATAACTGATCAACGAGAAACCACCATTGTTTGGGAGAAAGAAACCGGCAAACCCATTTATAATGCCATTGTTTGGCAGTGCCGTCGTACTGCTGATTTCTGTACCGAACTAAAGCGAGATAACCCAGAATTGGAGAAATATATTCGTAAAAATACGGGTCTGGTAGTTGACCCCTATTTCTCCGGCACCAAACTTAAATGGATCTTGGAGAATGTTGATGGAGCCTATGAACAAGCAAAAAATGGTGAGTTACTCTTTGGCACTATCGATACTTGGCTAGTATGGAAAATGACGCAAGGGCGTGTTCATATTACTGATTATACTAATGCATCTCGCACGATGTTATTTAACATTCATGAGTTGGATTAGGATCAAAAAATCCTTGATGCTTTCAATATTCCACGCGCCATACTACCAACAGTCCGCCCATCATCAGAAGTTTATGGACAAACCAACATTGGTGGTAAAGGGGGAACACGTATACCAATAGCTGAAATGGCGGGTGATCAACAAGCTGCTCTTTATGGCCAACTGTGTATCGAGCCGGGCATGGCTAAAAACACCTATGGAACCGGTTGCTTCCTATTAATGAATACTGGTAAAAAAGCCAAAATTTCCGATCATGGTTTATTAACTACCATTGCTTGTGGGCCACATGGTGAAGTGAACTATGCGCTAGAGGGTGCGGTATTCATGGCGGGTGCCTCTATACAATGGTTACGTGATGAACTGAAATTGATTGATGACGCAAACGACTCTGAATATTTTGCTAATAAAGTCAAAAATAATAACGGTGTTTATGTGGTACCTGCGCTAACTGGTTTAGGTGCACCTTATTGGGATCTCTACGCTCGCGGTGCGATTTTTGGCTTAACCCGCGGTGCTAATCGTAACCATATTATTCGTGCAACATTAGAATCTATTGCCTACCAAACTCGTGATGTCCTCGAAGCGATGCAGAAAGATGCTGACACGCGCCTGAGTTCATTACGTGTTGATGGCGGTGCTGTTGCCAATAATTTCTTGATGCAGTTTCAATCTGACATTCTAGGTGCTTACGTAGAACGTCCGATTATTCGTGAAAGTACTGCATTAGGTGCCGCTTTACTTGCCGGACTGGCGGTCGGCTTCTGGCAAAATTTGGATGAAGTTAAAGAAAAAATGCGTATTGAAAAAACCTTCACGCCAGGAATTGAAACCACTGAACGTAACTATAAATATAACGGATGGAAGAAAGCCGTTTCTCGTGCTAAAGATTGGGAAGAACACAATTAATCCCAATTAAGATCGATAAATAATAAAATAGCAGTAAATTATTACTGCTATTTTATATAAAAACATTATCACTTCTATACAAATAATTAATAAAAAATAAAATATATAATTCCTCACTAAGATTAAAAAAAACAAGTTATTTTAATTGTCATTTTTATGCCTATAATATAAAAAATAGCAAGCAGTGATTATTTTTTTAAGGTGTATATTATGAAAAAATAAAATATTAGCCATTCAATTATAATTTTGCCTGCAAATATCTCATCGAATATTGATTTTCGATGTATCTGATTGATTATTAATTAAATAACCCAATAAAATAAATTATGAATAACCATCCTTTTATTACTTCAAAAGACTATAGTCAATTACAGGTCAATATAAAAAATTTATTATTACAAAAAAAAAATCAGTATATAAATTTATCCGGTAATATTTCACTTTGTCGGACTTCATTTAAAAAATTTAATAACAATCCCAATCAATGTAAAAATATCATTTCCACTACATTAGAAAGTGAAATATTCACCACTGGATCACTAACTGTAAACACCCAAACTAATTTGCTTTTTATACAGATTAAATATGGCAATCAATATTATCATGTTAAATATGATCAAAAAGGCAATTGGCAATTAAATCTGCCGTTTATAGAGCAAATAAATCAAGCTACTCCGGTGGAAATAACCGTTTATGGTGAAACAGAAACTCCCTTATGGCATAAAGAATTTACTTTGACCGAATTGAACTACCAGCAAGATCAGATTAAGAGTCGTAATAAAAGGGCATCTCCGACCTTTCCAACAAAAACGTCTTCAATATCATCCAATAATTTTGCTAACCAAAAGTGAGATTTTAAGCAACAAAAAATGATTTTTGCTTATCAAATGCTCAATTTTACCGATCAAGTAGCTAGTCAAGCCAAGGTTTTTTCTATTCGTATGCGAGACAGAGCAGGTAATTTAGCATTAGATCTTGCCTATATGCCACTGCAAAATATTACTTCAGGTACCACACTGGCTGCGGCTATGGAAAAGCATATCAATCGCCATTTACCTGAACAGATGGGTGTGCAAGTGACTTACCATAATCGCCAGTTGATCATTACCGACCCGCAACAACGAACTATTGAAACGTTAGTGTTAGGTAAAACCGCCGCTATCACACCGATTATTTTATCGGAAAAGCTCTTACCCTCTGGCTCTGCGAACTATCGCCTTGCTTACAATACTGCACAACGCCATCGAATAACCCATTTTTCTTTTACTATAAATGGAACTGCGGAAAATGCCCCGCTTTTCTTTACCGATATTAATTTAGAACTTCCTCCTGAATTTGATAATCAACAGCTGGCAGAAATATTAAAAAACAAACTTAACAAACTAATGGCTAGTGATGATATCCAGATCCAATGGAACAGTAACGGTGAATATCTGGCAATCAGTGATCGTCAAGGCCGTCAGATAACCAACTTTGTATTACAAACCCATCGTAGCTATGATCAGTTAATAAAAATGGCCGATATTGCCACCCCTAATAACCATTCTACCCAAGCCAAACTTGGTATTATCCGTGGTCAACTACCAGGATCCATGATCAATGAAGAGTGGTCATGGCAATTACTGGCAGCGCCTCATTTCGGTACAGCACAAATTGATGGCACAACTGGACAATGGGAATATCAACCCGCTGACGATGAGAGTTTTGAGGGGTATGATCAATTTCATCTGCAGGCTATCGATAAAGAGGGTAATACCAGCCCTCCTATTGCAGTCATTTTACAACACGATCAGCCACCCATTCCTTTTTTTCCAACCGTTAAAACCTTCATACTCAAAACACCTGATTATCAAGAACCTATCGCTAATCAGCAGCCTATTCCTGCTGATTTTAAGCTAGATGATGTTTTTATTGCACAAACCCATGTTCTTCGTCCTCAAGATCCGTATTTGCAACTTATCCAAAATCGTTGGGCACTAATTAAACTTAATGCCAGTAGCGCCTCTGGCGCGCCAGCGCCAGATTTTACCGCTATCGTTCATGACGCCGACGGTCTCGATTTAGGACGTGTTCTATTAACCGGCGAAAAAAAGTTACCCACCTCGCTTGATTTACCCAGACAGGATCATCTTGCTAGCCAAAGGGGTCATAACGATCAAGACAGTTATATTGCCCCACTCAAAGAAGAATGGATAAAACCGGGAATTTCGATTACTCTGACAGCCAATGGCCAACCCCTTGCTTTACCTCATTACCAGGAAGAAACGTTTGCATTTCAACCTAAAGTTGGTGCTGATCTAAATTTGCCTCTGCGTATCATGCGAATAGCACACCATATTGACAATGACTGGACTATTGATGACCCGATTGATCAATGGGGAAATGCTATAGTCGCTGGACTACCAATCAAACAATTAAACCTTTATTCCTACCCTGGTGTCTCTTTTAACCAATTTGCCTCTTTTAAGGACGGATTTTATGCCGTTTATACCGGCAATAAAACCGAACCAGGCAGTGATCCTCATGCCGGTAATGGCGGATTTAAAGGTGCTATTTCAGCCAGCTATGATTTAGCTTACCGTTTACGGCGAGCTAATGTTGGTAATAATGAAATCAGCTATGTTGCCTTCTTTCCCGATCCTTATGGTGGTTTAGGCGGTGCTCAGCAAGGTGGGGGTAGTGCGAGCGCCGGTGTTTTCATTCATGAAATCGGCCACGCAATGGATCTTCCCCATAACATAAGCGATCCTCACTACCCCTATAAATCAGGCTATCAAGCAAGTTGGAGTTATAATCAAGTGACTCAACAATATTTGCCAAACTTTTCTATTGATAAAAACCATAATTACTACCCTAATACTGATCCAATGAATAGTAGCTTAGGTTCACGATTACCAGGGCAGGTATTTGCCTTCTTTTCTGATTATAATACTTTGAAAAATTATCAATTTGTCAAACAGCAATATCAATGGTATCCCAATCAGATCAGTGGTGAAGATAGTGAAGATGGTGGATTTGCCGGGGATGGTTACTATCAAGTATGGGACGACACTCTTCAGCGATGGGTTACTGTGACACAGGATAATCATAAAAACTATAAATTTAGTGAAGAAACCGTTGCTTATCAGCATAATCAACCCGTTTATTGGCTCACCGGTCATCTGGTACAACAGAATGGACAAACACTAAAACTAAATACAGAACCACACCCACAAAATCAGCTAACGGTTTTTAGCACCCAAGGCAATCTTCCTAAACCCTACCATAATCTACTCACTGGAGAAGGGCGTCCACTACAGCCAAATTATCCCTATGCATTGAAAGTCACTTATGCCACAGAGCAAGGATTATTGACCGAGTTACTGCAAATACCGGCAACTTCAGTACAATCGTTAAGCTTACATATTGCCAATAAAGGGGAACTGGTGCGTTTCGAGATTCTTGAAGCACCCTTAGGCCAATTGAGTGATCGGTCTGTTTATCGTTATATTAATCCTGATGCGCTTGCTAATACACTATTTGATCATCGTAGTGAATTTAGCATTTCACATCCATTGCATTTAATTAGCTACTGGCAAGGTAGAGCAATTAACTGGTCAATCACAACAGGAGATAAATTAATTAATGTAAATGATAAAGTAAAAGTGACACAATATCGTCCGGCCAGTGCATTAAAAGCCGAATGGTTCGAAGGAGAAGTAGGCAAAAAGCAAATTTTTCCGCTGACACTTCCCCGGGAAGATGTTGTTTATTCACATCTTTTTAATACACGTCAGCAACAGACAAAAACTATTGCAACAGAATCATTAACGTTGCCTGAATCTTTTCAACAAGGAACGATTAACTGGCATTCCTCTGATCCTGAAGTTATTAACCATCACGGCCAATTAATTGGCCATGGTGCAACAACCATTACTGCAACCATAACTTATCCATAAGGATTAAGCCAAATTTTTAAACACCACTATCAGGTTCCCAAGCGATCGCAACAGGGTGGATTAAATTTAAGCATTTATGAGCTCAGTCAGCTAGACTTAGGTAACAAAAGCCTGACACAACCCCAATTTGATAAACTATTAAATAAAAAGAATTGGTTAAATAAAGCTCCTCTTTATGCCAAACAGTGGCAAGCAGACTCGCCCAAATATTGGTTGGGAAAAAGAAAGTTTGACCAATTTGATGCCGATTTTAAGTCTAACGTGTTAAATGGCGAACAATTGAAACCCACATTATGGCTTTTTTCTGGCTTTTTGGCGCCAACAGAAACCAAGCATTATTATTTAAGATTTAAAGCTGATGATATAGGGCGGGTTTATATTCAAGACAAAAATCGAACACATACACTCGACTACCGAGATTACCAAACAATTTATCTGGAAGCCGGCAAACATTATTCCATTTGGCTATTCTGGAGCACCAATAGTCACACTGTTGGTGATCAATATTGGGACACTATAGAATTAACCTGGCTGCCAGAAGGAGAAAAAAACTACCAGCCGATACCAAAAGAAAATCTCATTGCGATGCCAATTAATCCATCAGAAAGTTATCCTAGCGATTGGCTACCTAAGCCCTTACAGTTAACTATGGAGCCAGCAGCCACTGTAATAAAACCATCCGATACTTTCACCCCAATCCAATTATTCAATCCCAATCATTCCATTTTAGATATTGAAGAACATATTCTTTATAACGACGATAATAGTCAAACAGCGCTGACAGATATTACCAATAACCAAGAGCAGATGACGGTCACTCCCTCAATTAAACAACAAACCGCTGATAACCGAGAAAACAAAGCAGCAAAATCAATTGATACAGCAGAAAAAGATAGAGCCGTATTAGCTGAATTACTGGCAGATCAGCGCTTCTCTCACAATAAAGAAAAAATAATTACCGCTACATTGCTTAACGAGCGCGTTTCTCACCAACCAAAATCATATTGCCATTGTGTAACAGAAGCCATATTCGATTAATTTTATTCTCTAAATATATTTATTAAATGGGTAATTATTTTTTATCCATTTTATATGCCAGCGGCAACCAACATAATAAAATAAGGATAGACATAACAAACATCAACATCCCCAAACTAAATTGTCCAGTTTGGGGTAAATGTGCCGATAGCCAAGCTGCCACGCCTGAACCCACATTTTGCAAACCGCCAACCAGTGCCCCAGCTGCCCCCGCTAAATAAGGAAAAGGCTCCATGGCTCCGGTAGTTGCTAATGGAAATAACATACCTGCGCCAAAGAAAAAAAGTCCGGCAGGGATCAATAATGACCACACATTCATAAATCCAAACCAACCTGGTAACCACATGATAATTGCCGCAGCAACACAGCAAAATACTGCACGCCACATTAACTGAGAAAAAGTTTTTCCTTCACGTCCGGCATACCAGGCACCTAAAAATGCCGCAGGAATAGGCAAAATAAATAAAATACTGACAGTAATACTATTAAAACCTAATACGCCTCCCAATAATACGCCGCTACTTGATTCAAATACCACAACACCGGCCAATCCGCCAATCAATATTACCAGGTAAGCATCAAAGGTAAGATTTGATAACAATGCATAATAAGCAGAAAGCATATTTCTTTTTTCAGAAGCAGGTGGGCATGTTTCAGGCAACCATTTCCACATACTGATCAAGACAAAACCACCTAACAGACACAGGAAAATATAAGTTGCCTGCCAGCCTAAAAAATAGGCGATCACTCCGCCAATCATAGGTGCCAATAACGGACTTACTAATATTCCCATATTCAATATGCTATTAGCATAACGCAAGGCTGTTCCAATATAGAGATCACGCGGCATGGTTCTTGCCATTACGCCAGCAACACCGATCCCTAAGCCTTGCAGCGCACTTGCGATAATTAAGATCTGCAATGAAGGCGCGAAAATCGCTATTAGGGTGGCGATCAAATAGATAATTAAGCCAACTAAAATAACAGGACGACGACCAATGTGATCGGATATCGGTCCATAAAATAGTTGTGAAAAACCATAAAATAGCAGATAAGCGCCCATTACGCTTTGTACTGCACCGTCAGGTTCACCAAAATAAGCAGCAATTTCTGCAACAACCGGGACATAAATTGTCTGCGTCATCTGGCCGACAGCAATTAAAGCAATAAGCATAAATAGCAAATTGAAGTGTTCTAATTTTCTCATTTTATATAATAATCAATTAATTAAAAAAGTTTACAATAAATTAGGGGATAAAGAAAAACTGCCCCAGCAAATCGATGCGTTAATATCAATTAATCTAACAAATTTAAAAAAAAATTCGAGTTAAGCAATTAAATTATTTACCCACCTTGCCGAATCCCATTGACTTATTTTGTAAAGATAACTGTACAATTTTATATCATAATGAAAGAGACATAATTTAATTAAATAGTTAAAACACATTATCGATAATGGTTTTGCCTAAATTTGACATAATATGACCAAGAATTAATGCTTTATTTGACACATTGGGAGGCCAATAATATGGCAAATTGGGTAACAGGAAAAATTATTAAAAACCACAAATGGACAGACTCATTATTTAGTCTGATCCTCGAAGCGCCAATAAAACCGTTTATTGCTGGACAATTTGCTAAACTTGCGCTGGAAATCAATGGCCAGCGTATCCAACGCGCCTATTCTTATGTTAATGATCCCTTTGATAATCAATTAGAATTCTATCTCGTCACCGTACCAGAAGGGAAACTCAGTCCACATCTTGCCGCATTAAAACCTGGTGATCCCATCTATATCACTGAAGACGCAGCCGGTTTTTTTGTATTAGCAGAACTGCCTGATTGTGAAACCCTATGGATGCTCTCGACAGGTACCGCAATTGGACCTTTCTTATCTATTTTACAATCAGGCGAAAATTTAGCGCGCTTTAATCAAATCATCCTGGTACATGCGGTACGCTACGCTGAAGATCTGAGTTACTTAGCATTAATGCAAACCCTTGAGAAAAAATATCAGGGAAAATTGAAGATCCAAACCATTGTCAGTCGAGAAAACCAAACTGGCTCATTGACTGGTCGTATTCCAGCGCTAATTGAGAGCGGACAGTTAGAACAAGCAGTAAAGGCAAAAATTGATCCCTTAACTAGCCATGTTATGCTTTGTGGTAATCCAAACATGGTTAAAGACACCCAACAGCTGCTAAAAACACAAAGAGGGATGGATAAACATTTACGCCGTAAAGCAGGACAAATTACTAGTGAACAGTATTGGTAAGCAGAAAGTAAACAAATATTAATCAGTTGAAATAGTCAACTTGCTCAGTTTTTTTACCATAACGATTAGCTTTATCTAGACCTTTAAAACTCCCACAATCTAAAAACAATATGATAACAATAAATAAAGGTAGAAATCGTCCAATACCCCACTGCCAAAAGGGTGTTAATAAACTAACATCAATAGAAAATAGCAAAAAAACCAACAATAACAACAACAACCAGCCACCAGATTTACCACGATCATGTAGACGTTTGGTAAAAATCGCCGCCAATGGATAGAGCAACAATATGACTAATAGCAGCAGAATATAAGGAGAAAATGAAAAATAAATTTGTAGACTAGATGTCATAACCATTACTAAAAACCAAATAACGATACCAAACCAAAATGGTTTTCGACCAATCCGTCCTTTAAATGAGAGTGCCCATTGTTGTAATGTCATTTGTTTATCCTAATTAATCTCTTTATGATGAAATTAATACTGACGAGTAACGATGATGAAAACCTACGATCGCAAATTTGAGTTAACATTTGCATTAATCTTTATTGGAGCATTGCCACTTTTCCCTGTGCTGGCAAAAGAATTACCCGTTATGCCAGAAACAGAGGTTTCGGTTGCTTATTTATCACCAGATGCGGCCTTATTCAATGAAACTATTCCCATATTTCGTCAAAAATATAACCAGGATAATCCCAACTATCCAATACATGAATTTAAAGTGATCAAAAGCAAGGATATTAGCTTACCTTATATTCGCGCTGCCAGTCGAATTAACAACAAAATTTACTCCTCCGCTGTACTTGAACGAGGAAGTGAAAAAATTAAAAGTCTACAACTAACCTTACTGCCACCCGATGGTGCTAACAGTTATAAAATTAATCGACAATTGTTCGAACGTTATGTTATGGCAATTATTAATCACTTCGAAAAAACCACTTCGATTAACAACCTATCCCAATTAACCGCTGTATTGGATCGTATGTTAGAGCAACATAATCAGGTGCAAAGTGATGAAACAATAGTAGGCGCTATCCGTTATATTTTAGTAAAAAGTAAAGATAATATGATTACTTTCGCTATTGAGCCGGTTAAGCTCTCACTAAATGATGATAACATCACACATGAATGACAAAAAACAAAGTGAGTTAGTCATAGCATCTTTATACTATCCCTTTGCATAAACGAAATAATGATTGATTGTCTTTATCTCATTAATTAATAAACATTTTTTAGTTGGAGGAAAACATGCGGCATCCATTAGTCATGGGTAACTGGAAACTCAATGGCAGTACAAAAATGGTTAAAGAACTGATTGAAAATTTGCGTAATGAATTAAATAGTGTCACTGGCTGTGATGTCGCAATAGCACCACCAGCGCTTTACCTGGCGCAAGCAGAACAAGCGTTAGCTGGAAGCAAGATAGCACTTGGCGCGCAAGATGTTGACGTTAATCTGTTTGGGGCTTTTACCGGTGATACTTCAGCTGAAATGCTAAAAGATATTGGTGCAAAATATATTATTATCGGTCACTCTGAACGTAGAACTTATCATCAAGAAAGCGATGAGTATATCGCGCGGAAATTTGCCGTATTAAAATCGCAAGGATTAATACCGGTGCTATGCATTGGTGAATCTGAAGAAGAAAACAGCGCCGGCAAAACTGAACAAGTCTGCGCTCGTCAAATCGATGCGGTATTAAATAGCCTAGGTGCTGGCGCATTTGAAAATAGTGTTATTGCATATGAACCGATTTGGGCGATTGGTACCGGCAAATCAGCTACTCCAGCCCAGGCACAAGCGGTGCATAAATTTATTCGTGACCATATTGCCAAGCAAGATCGCGCCATTGCCGAACAAGTCATTATTCAGTATGGCGGTTCAGTGAATGCCAACAATGCTGCCGAGCTTTTCAGTCAACCCGATATTGATGGCGCATTAGTGGGCGGAGCATCGCTGAAAGCCGATGCTTTTACTACTATTGTCAAGGCTGCTGCCGTCGCAAAAAAAACCAACTAACATATTGATATTATTAAAATAATTTAAAATTAACCTGCAATACAATCCCGGTTCTAACTGTGTATTTATAGAACCGGGCAAGTAATTATCGATAAATCCCATACCCTTAAATTTATCTTACCCAATGTCTAATTTGAACTAATAACCAAAAGGTTTATGCAGCAAAATATTTAGCGCATAAACCTTTTTAGGATAACGTAAATTTATCTAATTCTACTAATATTCACTAAATCGGATCCAAGGGTTAATTTGCTTCCTTTAAAGATCGCTAATACAGGTAAAGAATAACTCTTCACTTTCAGCATTAGTACCGATAAAACCACTCACCATGCCGACACTGTCAACACTACTACCCGATTTTGTCGATGTCCAATACATGTGATTATTCCAACCATAAAAACTGGTATTGCCCCATTCACTCCATAATGATCCAATTCCATATTTAAATCTGCCAATACTAATCTGTTTAACTGTTGGCAACCTCGTGTTCCCAGTTTGTCTACTGCACCAGTTAGTTGCCCTATTCCAATTCATTTGCTCACCACTATACACATACCATTTTTGCAGCGTAAATTTATATTCAACAGGATCACCACCGGTATTATGAACCGCCGTTATTGTCACCGATTTTTTGTTACTAGCTGGTCTATCTTTAAAAACAACCTCTCCATTATGGACTGATACCCAATCTTCACTACTGCGCCACTGAAATTCTGAAGCAGGAACGCCATTAGTATTGATGATAAATTTAGCACCACTAAAACCGGTTGTCGGGAATCCATCATCTATCTTGAAATTATGTCCATTGACTCTGAGGTTACTAAAAGAAACCTGGATAAAATTGACTGTCAGTTCCGCAGCCTGTTTTGCCGTACTACCATAGTGCGCGCTGACAGTGATATCATCCACCGCAGTTTTGGTACTTTTCAGTTTAATAGTTGCTTGCCCAGTAGCATCAGTTTTACTCCTTTCCGGTAAGATGACTGCATTATTATTTTTGTCCTGTTGCCAATTTATATATAAATTTGGCACTTTAACTGGGTTATTATGTTGATCAATCAACTGGGCTGTAAAAGTAAAATCATTGTTGCCATCAGCGACTTTACGAACGATTGAATCGACTAATGCCACACTCCCCACTCTGGCCGTAGCAATATCGGCAATAAAGTTAATGGCCTTGTTTGCATCCACTTTAGGCGCGGTACCATATTGGCCGCTGACAACCACGTTAGCCACCGCTTTAGTGGTACTGATGAGTTCTATAGTCGCAAACCCGTTTTTATCTGTTGGACTTGATTCTGCCGACAGTTGAACATCTTTGGCTTTTTCATCCTCCAGCGACCAACTGATATCCTGACCCGCTTCCTTGATAGGATTATCATATCTATCAACTAATTGTGCCTTAAAGATAAAGCGATTATTACCATCGGCGACTTTATCAGTTTCCGTACCATCCAATGTGACTTCTTTTATCTTAGCGGTGTTAATATCAGCAATAAAATTCACTGCGTCGGATTTTTTCTCCCCACTGGAGCCATATTCCGCATAGATCACCACGTTATCCACGGCTTTTTGGCTACTTTGCAGAATAACCGTAGCACGGCCATCTTTATCCGTTTTACTGGTTGCCGGTAAGTTGACACTAGCTCCACTATCTTGTCGCCATTTGATGACTAATTCTGCTTGCTTAACCGGATTACCATTATGGTCAACTAACTGGGTGCTAAATTCAAAGCCGCTCTTACCATCGGCGATCTTCTTATTTTCAGCATCATTTAAGGTGATCTTGCCCACTCTAGCCGTCTTAACATCACCAATAAAATTCACATTTTTATCGGCTCGTTTCTGTGGCGGTACCCTATATTTTGCATAAACAATAATATCATCGACCGCAATCTTACTACTATGCAAGGTAACCGTCGCAATGCCTCTATCATTGGTTGGAGTTGATTCAGCGGATAAAGTGATTTGTTGCTCTTTATTGTGTGACCATTCCACTTTCAGACCCGCTTTATTGATCGGATGGCCATATTTATCGACTAATTGAGCATTAAAGGTAAAGTGATTGTTGCCATCAGCGACTTTGCTAACTTCACTATCAACTAATGTCACATCCCCCACTTGAGCGGTATTGGTATCAGCATAAAACTCAACTTCCTGCGCATTGACTGCCGCTGAAGCGCCATACCTTGCATTGACAATAATATTATTCACCGCAGTGGTGGTACTGTGTAATGTGATGGTCGCACGACCATTTTCATCCGTTTGACTGGTTGCTGCCGACAATTTTACTTCATCATTCTTATTGTGCGCCCAGTTGACTGTCCGTTGTCTGACTGGATTATCATTGCCATCTAATAGCAAGGCAGTAAATGTGAATTTGTTATGACCATTGGCTAATTTACTGTTGTTTTTATCATTAAGGGTCACGCTCTTCACTCTGATTGAATTTTCATCAGCAACAAAAGCCACTTGACGATCGGCATCGACTCTCTTGGTTGAACCAAATCTTGCACTAACAACAACGCTCTCTATCGCTGCGGTCGTACTATATAACGCAATAGAAGCTCGCCCGTTTTCATCGGTTTGACTTTTTGCCGCTAATTTAACTTCATTACCTTTATTATGTGACCAATTAACCTCTAAACCTTTTTGCTTGATGGGATTACCGTTACCATCAACTAATTGGGCGCTAAAGGTAAAGAAGCTATTATTATCAGCTATTTTTTGGCTCTCACTATCTTCTAAAGTAACGCTATCAACTTTAGCGGTAGCCAAAATGTAAATAAAGTTTACGGCTTTATTGGCCGCGACTTTATTAGCGGGGTTATTATAATTGGCACTAACCCTAACATCATCCACTACAACCTTACTGGTCAAAGTAATCGTCGCGCGTCCATTCTCATCCGTTTGGCTCTGTTCTGCCGATAGGATAGCGGTATTACCTTTATCATGTGACCAATTAACATTAATATTGGGTACTGGATTATTAAATTGATCGGTCACTAATGCCTCGAAAGTAAATCGACTTATACCATCAGCCGCTTTATTGGTCTCATTACCGCTCAATGTAACACTTGCTACTTTTGCCGTGGCGATATCAGGTGCAAAACTAACTGGGATGGCATTTCTATTACCATTTTTCATCGCTGCGGTTAATGTACCGGTGCCAACGACCTTACTGGTAATTTTAACCTTAGCTTTACCCTCGTTATCTGTGATCACTGTCTGACTATCAGCACGCTTGCCATCCATATTAAACAGTGATACTCCACTAGACTGGAATCCATCAATGGTAAACGTAATTGCTCTACCGACCAGTACTTCATTTTTTTTATTCTGGACTAATGCAGTAGCAACGTAAGCATCGCTATTATTCGCTACCAGGGTACTATTTGGCGTTAATGTTATGGAGCGGATCGTATCTTGTGATGGTGAGACATTAATCACCATCACTGCGGTATTAGATTGATTACCTTCATTATCAACAGCCACTGCTGAGATACGGTATGATTGAGTGGCTTTAGACTGTTTTTGGAAAATATAAGCGGGCAAGGTTAAATTAATTGAGGTCGGTGACATAGCTTGAATGCTACCACCTTGAACAATTAATTCTGGCGCTGTCCAGCTAACTTGTTTTAAGCCATATTTGGCTTTATTAACCGTGACCGTTATCGGTATGGTTTGTGCCGCCTCACCGTTAGTGCTTTCTGGCAAAGAAATAGATAAAAGTTCTTGCTTACGATATTGCATGACAATATTGTAATTACGATCGACAAAATCATAACGGTTACCAGCTAAACTACGCATTAAATCTACATTATCGGGATCAAGCTGTTCCGCCAGCAAGACACCAAACCGATATGCTAACTCCATACCAATGCTACTTTCCTTAGTATCGCCACGGGAAATTTGGCTTTTAAAAGTCAATAATGGGAAAGGAGTATAACTTAAGCCAAAGGTGGTAGCAGAAGGATTATCTATCAAATCACTACTTGAGAGACCATTATTAAGGCTAATCCCATCACCATAATACTTTTCATATTTAGCATAAGCGCCTAAATGCGGATAGCTGGGTAAAAATCCTTCCGCACGCAGATCGAACCCATTGGCTGGACGCTCATCATAATCCCGCATCTCATGTAGACGTGATTGATGCCAGTCAGTTAAACGAAAATAACCATTAACAGCCAGTTTAAGGTAATCGGCCCATAATTCACCGCCAACCCCAAAACGAGAGTTATTACCAGTAATATCATAATCATAAAAACTGTTGATGCCCCACATCCAGGCATCCTGATATTGACGATAACCCACACCTAAGTTAGTTGTGTTGCGATGTTCATTTGCTCTAATACCAATTTGACTGAATAACAAACTATTTGGTTTCTCCAGCACCGGTACTAATAAATCGACATCACCGGTTTTATTACTATTAATTTGTACTCGAGCATTACCAAACTGACTTAACCAATCATGGATTTTTTGATTTACCAGGTTTTCACCAATACTACGCGCATACCCCATATATGCCTTGATGGCGTTATCCGTTGACAAGGTTTGGGCTAATTGAGCAATATTTTGTGCCATTTGTTGTTCGCTTGAAACAACCGTTTGCGACTTAGGCTCGTTATCATTGATGCCTAAGGTCGGTAATGTATTAAAAATAGCATCCTGCTTGCTATTTTTAGCCGGGTGAATGGGTGCTACTGATTGTTGGGAAGAAAAGTGTGCCTCTAACATGGTTAATGCCGAATCAGAGGGTGGACCTGACACAGATGTTTTTACTGCCGCATTATTTTTATTCGATTCTGCCTGCTCTTTATTGACAGCAGGTGTATCCTTGGTCAATGGGCTTTGCATTAGGTTATTCAAGCCATTGATAGTGTCCATCATCGAATTATTTGAGCTACTATTTTGCGCCGCTTTTGCTATTGATGAAGAGGCAACGAAAACCGGCAAAAACAATTGTATAAACAGTAATAGATAGGCGATTATCCGTTTCGTTTTTGTAAAATAACAATTAGCATTACGTTGCATGGATTTCTTCCCTAATAATATATAAATCCTACTACCAATAAATCAAAAAATTATTCCGCCAAAAAAGCCATTTATTGGAATGATTTCTGTTTCGCTAACAAGTTATAGAATTCAATTAAACAAACTTATCATTACACTTTATCTTCCCGTCGTATCAAGACGGGAATTTCTCTCATTTTTAAAGACAGTTAGATACCATTAATACAAACGACCTCTTGCAGCTGATTGGTATAATTATCACTAGCAAAACCATCATCTAATTTGACTATTTTGTAGCGTTCATTAGTGACTTTGTTATTAGTCCAATAGTAATCATCTCTGATATCGTAATGACTGAATTTACCCCATTCACTCCATAGTGAGCCTACTGCACGTTTTCCTTTGCCTTGACTAAGTTGTGCAACGGTTGGCATAGCACCACCATTATTTGCACACCAGCGTTGAGCTTCATCCCATTTTTTCTCGTCAGAAAAAATAAACCAATTATTTAGACTAAAGGTATATTCAATCGGATCACCACCCGTTTCATGTCTTGCTGTAATGATGACTTTTTTACTTGTCCCATTCTCCGTAAACGTTACCAGCCCGTTGTCAACTGAAACCCAACCTTGATTGCTTTGCCACTTGAATTCTGAAGCCGGGGCCCCTTGCGTCTCAATGGTAAATTTAGCACCGCGGAAGCCAGTGGTTGGGAATTGAGCGCTGGTTGGGAAATTATGGCCATTAACAATTAAACGGCTAAAAGAGACGGTTATAAAACTGACAGGTTTATCTGCGCGTTGTGGTCTTGAACTAGCATAATGAGCACTAACAATCACATTAGCTACTGCAACGTCCTTACTCTCTAAAGTGATAGAAGTAAGTCCATCGGCATCTGTTTTACTGATATCAATATTATCCTTAAAGCGAACATTGCTACCTTGATTAGTCGACCAGTTAATCGATAGGTTTTCTTCTCTGATCGGGTTGCCATTAACATCAACCAATGCCGCGGTAAAGACAAAGTTATTACTAGGATGAGCAACTTTACGGTCTATCTTACCTTGTAACTTGACATTTCTAACTTCAGCGGTCGCTATATTGGCAATAAAACTCACTTTATCTTTTGCCGTTTTTTTATCGCCACTACCAAGTTTGGCGGAAACTTCAATATCATCAATCGCCATGGTTGTGCTTTGCAATTCAACCGTAGCAATACCATTTTTATCTGTTTTGCTGGTTGGATTTAATTGGGCTTTACCTGGCTTATCATGGGCCCAATAGACTATCAGGTCAGATTTTTTGATTGGATTGTCATTTACATCAAACAGTTGGACGTTAAAAATAAATTTCTCTTTACCATCGGCAATTTTACGCGTTTCCTGCCCAACTAGCTTAACCTCACCTAACTTAGCCAAATCTTTATTAGCGATAAAACTGACGGTTTTATCGGCTGATTGGCTAGCCGTACCGGCATAACTGGCACTAACTTGAACTGCATCCACCGCTTTTGTTGTGCTATATAGTGTAACAGTAGTGATACCATTTTCGTCGGTTAGGCTGTGGTCAGCTAACTTAACTTGATCGCCTTTATCATGTGTCCAATTAATTGGCAAACCGCTTTTCTTAATGGCGTTATTATTGTTATCAATCAGTTGTGCGGTAAAGGTAAAGGAGGTATTACCATCAGCAATTTTAGTGCGTTCTATACCGTTTAGCAGCACACTACCAATATGCGCTTGGCTTTCATTGGCAATAAAACTCACTTTCTTATTGGCATTTATTTCTTCTAAGCTACCCGAGCTAGCACTAATCTGTACATCATCGACGGCCTTAGTTGTACTTTGCAGTGTAACAGTAGCTATTCCCTGTTCATTGGTTTCGCTAGTATCTCGTAATAACTTAACGTCATCTTTATCACGGAACCAATTAACGATGATCCCGGCTTCTTTAACGGCTTGACCCTTGCTATCAACAAGCTGAGCGGCAAAAGTAAAGCTCTGATTACCATCAGCTACTTTTACATTGACAGGATCTTGTAACTGCACAGTACCGACTGTAACGACACCTTCTTCAGCGATAAAATTGACCTTTTTATCCGCTTCTATCCTTGCTGTCGCCGCAAAATTTGCACTGACCACTATCTGATTGACTGGGGTAGTCGTACTTTTTAGTTCAATGGTGGCAATACCATTATTATCTGTGGGACTAGTTGCAGCTGATAATAGAACCTCTTTAGGATCTTTGTCATGTGACCAATTAACCATTAAGCCACTTTTTCTGATTTGATTACCATTACCATCAACCAGTTTGGCGCTAAAAGTAAAAGAACTCTTGCCATCAGCAACTTTATCTGTTGCTCGACCATGCAATGAAACCTCACTAACCTTAGCTGTGTGTTCATCAGCGACAAAACTAACCACTCTATCGGCTGTCATCTCAAGCGTGTTGGCATATTTGGCGCTGACTTCCACATTATCGACGGCAATCAAGGTACTACGCAGCGTGATAATCGCCCGTCCATTGGCATCTGTTTTACTTTTATCGTTTAATAAAGTGACCTTATCTTGCTGATTAGTTGACCAAGTAACATCAACATTTGGCAGCGGATTATTAAACTGATCAACCACAAATGCTTCATAGCTAAAGCTATCGACGCCATTGGCTACCTTACTGTTTTTCTTATCAATCAGGGTAACATTTCTCACTTTGGCGGTAGTAGCATCAGGTGTAAATTGGATAGAAACGGTCTTTTTCTTACCATTTGCCATGGTAGCAATCAATTCTCCCTGACCGGCCAAGTCACTTTTAACTTTTATATTGATTTTACCCTCGGGATCTGTGGTCTCAGTTAAAGGATTGCCCATACGGTGGCCATCTTCGCTAAGCATGACAACCCCGGCATTTCCGCCTTTATTTTTTGCTGCCAGCGTACTGGCGCTTTTGCTAAAACCAGTAACGGAAAATGTCACTTGTTTGTCGGCGAGTGGTACCCCTTTGTCATTTTGTAGTTGCACTTTAGCTAAATAAGTTTGGTTACCATCTGCGGGTATTGGCGTCGGATTTTCTAAACTAAAATAAGCAAAACCATCCTTGGACTGAGTAACATTGATCACCATTATGGCAGCTTTAGATTTATTACCTTCATTATCAACACCAACAGCGGATAAGGTATAAGCTTTACTACCTTGGTTATCTTCATCGTATGAGGGTAACACTAGGTTAATGGTAGTGGCTGATGTCTCCTTGATCTTGCCACCTTTTGCTAATAATTCCGGGGCACTCCATAAAATTTTATTAAGTCCGTATTTGGCTTTTTGTACCGTTGCTTTTATTGCTATGGTTTGGGCAGCTTCAGCCGTCGCACTGTCTGGTAGAGAAATGGCTAATATTTCCTGTTTACGGTACTGCATAACGATATTGTAATTACGATCAACAAAATCATAACGATTGCCCGCTAAACTACGCATTAAATCTACATTATCCGGATTTAACTGTGCAGCCAGTGGGATACCAAATCGATAAGCAAACTCCACACCAATCAGACTATCGTTGGAATCTCCCTGAGAAACTTGAGTTTTCAATGTTAATAACGGGAAAGGGGTATAACTTAAACCAAAAGTTGTAGCAGAAGGATTATCTTTTAAATCTTTAGCTGTTGGATTATGGCTAAGGCTAACGCCATCACCAAAGTATTGTTCATATTTAGCGTAAGCCCCTAAATGAGGATAACTGGGTAGATAACCTTCAGCGCGTATATCAAATCCATTGGCCGGCCGCTCATCATAATCACGCATCTCATGCAGGAACGACTGATGCCAGTCTGTTAAACGGAAATAACCATTTACCGCCAATTTCAAATAATAGGTCCACAACTCACCACCTACACCAAAACGGGCATTTCCTCCGCTAATATCATAATCGTAAAAACTGTTAATGCCCCACATCCAGTTTTGCTGATATTGGCGATAACCTAATCCTAGGTTGGTGGTACTGCGTTGTTCATTAGCTCTAATACCAATTTGGCTAAACAATAAGCTGTTTGGTTTATCAATTAGTGGTAAGAGTAAATCAGCGTCACCGGTTTTATTTGAACTAATTTGCACGCGTGCTTTACCATATTGATTTAACCAATCACTAATTTTCTGATTTAAAAGGCCTTCGCCGCGATTACGCGCATAATTGATGGCTGCTTCTGTGGCATTATTATTGGCCAGCCCTTGCGCTATTTGGGTTGCACCTTGCACAAATTGTTTTTCAGCTGACTCGACTTGTTTAGCCTGAGGCGTCTCTTTTATACCTAATGTTGGTAATGCCTGATAATGATCAATTGACGGTTTGTTGTTATTTGTGGTTGATGCCGACATCGATGATCTATTATCGGCTAAGGTATGAATATTCCAATTTGATGCCGCCGCTGCTGATCGACGCGATGAAGAAGCTGGCTCTGAAGCGGAATATTTTAAAACAGAGTTATTATTCATCAACGCATCAATACCATTGATTGTTTCCAGCATTTGATTGCTAGTAACATCATCCTGCGCTGCTTTAGCGACAGATGAAAAAGTAACAAAAATAGGTAACAATAATTGTATAAATAACAATATATATGCAGTTAGCTGTTTTGTTTTCGAATAGTAACGATTAGCAATGCATTGCATAAATAATTTCCCTATCTAAATAATATAAAAATCCTGCTACTATTTTTTGCATAAAATAAAAAACAAATACCAAATATTAATTTCAAGCTATTATTGAAATTAATAAAGACATTGATATGCAGCTATTGTTATTTTTATTAGCATAATCAATAAATTTTTATTAGGTTTATCCCGATTATTTTATTTGGATAATTACCGATTAAATAACCATTGGCATAGAGTAAATTAATGCCAATAAAATAGAAAAAATGGACAACGAGGGAGAAAAAAGCGGGCTTCTAGATAATGTTCCATTTGCAATTACTCCTTTTGCTTACTTATATCGGCTATAAAGATATAGATAAGTATTATTTAAAAACGTATGAATTTGTTTCCATTTATGAATAATTGCCGAACCACAACAATAGCACTAATAATTAACAAAAGTACAAAAAATAACATCAAATAAACTGATGCAATATAATTAATTATTAACATTTAGTATTAAAAAATAAATAATCTATGATAATCTAGTTTTTTACTTTAAAAATATTTCCTAATTATTATGTATAAATTATGCTGTTGTTGCTACAATGTTAAACATAAATCAGCTAATGACTATTTTTATTTAAAATGATATTACAAATGGAAATAATTTTATTTAGCTAATCTGTATCCCATTTATTAATAATCAATAAACACGGGTTAATATTAAATAAAGATAAAAGCAGTAATTATACTTAGTGATAAATTTTAAAATAAAAAAATCAGTGAATTAATTTCTTCTTAAGCAAAAATAAAAGAATAAACAACCAAGGGAAAATTAAATACCAAGAATGAATAAAAATGATTACCAACCCGTTATCGTATAATTTATGATTTTTATCGAGTACGGTAATCCACAATAACGGACGATAATATCATCTAACACCTTAGCAAATGACAGCGATTTTTTTATTTTTTATCTTGCCAACAACAGAATGAGATGCAGAAATTCTTGTCTTTAATTTACTTGCTTTTATGTTACTATTTTTTTATCAAATTAAGCGCGGATTATTCACTAAGTTTTAAATCAAATAACCACAAAAAATGCTAGCAAAAAAAACTATTATCCATTTACCAGACAATTTTCACTACCAACACTTTCTTGCCTATCACTTACGAGATAAGCAAAGTGTGGCAGAAATTATCACCCATAACCAATTAAAAAAAGGAATTACATGTAATGTTCAACCCGCTGAATTAACATTTACGTTAAATAAAAATAGCATTTTATTTTCTCTGCAAATTGACAATCCACATACCGCTATTACTGAGGAAGAGCTGGAAAAACTGGGAAAAAATATGCTGGGTTTATATCAACCCGTTGAACTTTTTGAAGATAAATACCATAACCACCCAGTCATTGGTAATTTAATTTCTCGTCAACAGGGTTTAAGGATTTATCAAGCAGCAACCGCATTTGAAGCGATTACTTGGGCAATTATAGGGCAACAAATAAGTGTCGCTGCCGCAATTGCTATTCGTCGCCGATTCATTCATGCTTTTGGTAAACAACACTCGTCTGGAATTTGGTGTTTTCCTTCTCTCTTTGCGATCCATGCGGATGATGAGCAAAAACTAAGATTATGTGGATTTTCTATCTGTAAAGCCAAAACGCTTATTGCATTGTGCAATATGTTAAAAAATAACCATCATCTATTAAATGTTTCCTTAGATGAAACTAATTTGTCAGCCTGGACTCAAAAATTGAATGAAATAAAAGGAATTGGTCCATGGACAATCAGTTATTCCTTACTTCGCGGCTTCAATTATTTGAACGGTTCTTTACATGGTGATGTCGCCGTCCAACGTAATCTTCAGTATCTATTAAATCGTAGTGAGAAAATAAGCGCAAAAGAGACAGAAAAATGGTTAGCACAATATTCTCCCTGGAAAGCACTCGTGGCTGCCCACCTCTGGCAACAACAATCTAACGCTAGCTATTGAATAGACAAAATATATTAATCAAAACAAACATAAAAATATACTCGCGTATGATAACCCAATTTAACGGTGACAAGGTTAACAGACAAAATAACTGCATTTTAATACTATTTAAGTTTTTTAACTTGATTAATAAATTGCCCTTCATCATTAATGTATTCGATCAAAATCTCCTCACCGAAAATAACCTGGCTTTTATTTTCCACTGTTTGTTGTGAAAAAGGCGGCAACATAATGGTTTTAGATAATGCATTATTTTTATCTAGCTGATTATAAAGTGCGGATAGAGTAAAAAAATAGGCGGTGGGGTTATCAATAAAAAGTGATTTTCCAACCTTAGTTATTTTTATATGCTCAACTGCATTCTGAGAAGTTTTATTGATATTTTGTGGCCGATAAAATAGTTTAATTCTTGTTCTTAGCGCCAACTGTAAAATATTCTCAGTTTTTACGCTATCGGGTTTTGGGGCAATATCTAGTACATTAAGATAAAAAATAGATTCGCGATCAGTGGGTAGCTGATTTGCTAACTGTTGAATACGAAGTTGCGCCCCCCCTCTAGGTTTTATTTTAATAACCGGAGGCGTCACAACAAAAGGCGCTTGTGTTGTCTCCGGTGTTGAATCAATATTACCTTCATCGATCCAGCTTTGAACCAGTGATGTGTTATCACTGGAATTAACTAATTGAATAACAGCCTCTTTTCTTTCCGCAGAAAAAATAACTCGCGTTCCTTTAAGAAAGACACTACTACTCGTTGAGAAAGCAGTAAAATAGAGTAAGAAAGCTAAATAAATTTTTTTTCTCATTTTCTTTTTGATCCTAATAATTAATCCTATTTAGTCATAAGAAAAGACTAAAATTGCCGTTGAGGTTATTTTTCCGGCAGAAATATTATTTAGATCATAAGCGTAATAATAGGCCCCCATATTAATGGAAAAAGTGGGCGCTAAAGCACTGTCTGCAGCAATATTAAAAATAGATGTTGCATTGCCTTGTATACTTTCACTACTGGAAAAAAGAATCGGTGTGGAAGTTTTGTTGCCTTGCACTAGGCGAAATCCGACTCCTTTAGCACCTAGTTGCGTAGTATTTATTAGCACCGTTTTATCTGTGCTATGTAAATTATTACTAGCCAAAAACATGGCAATATTTCGCGTCGTTTTATTACCAGTCAAAAGATCACTACAGCTAAAATTTAGGCTAAAAGGCTGATAACCAGGTCGGTCAATATTTTTGACATCACTGATACTAACCATAGGTAGATTAACAATTAAGCCTTTATTTGAAAAATCGCAGGTAGTGGCAATAGGATTATATTTAATGGTAATTGGCTGCAGAAAAATATCATTTTCATCAACGGGCCATTGCCAGGTTAATAAAAATTGCACTAACTTTAATACAATCCTAGTTAACCATACCAAAATACCCATCGATGAAGCATCTGATACCAAGATAAAAGGTGAGATAACCGCAGTATCACCAGCCACTTCGGTATAATTACGGCTTGGTTTGCTCTTCAACAAAGTAAACCTTAAGGTAAAATTAGTATTCAAATTGGAGGCTGGATGGGTACCTCTAGCTATGCTGGTTATGCGATCCTTTCCTAACACAGTCATCGTAACCTCAACAAATTGCTTACCACCATTAAATCCTATTGTTGCTGTTCGACCATTAAAGGGCGAAGCTATACCAATTACATTAGGTAAAAGTATCCCAGGGGAGATACAAGTAAATGTTCCCGGAAAATTGGTTTTATCTGATTTTGTCACTACCGATGTAGAACCACTAAAATCAGCTGATAAATCATAATATAAACTCGGTACCGTGATCGTGCTATCGGGTTTACAATCAGCGTAAACCGATTGGCTGAAGGAGCAAGCTGATAATAATAAAAAATTTATTGCTAATTTATTCATATTATTTTCCCCGACTATTGGCAAATATTACGCTTTAGGTTTAAAGTATCAACGGGTTGCTGGATGATACATTCGGTTTTACCGTCAATATTCAATTTGACATTCAGTGATTGTGGTAATTGATCACTTTTGATATACAACACACTTGACTGCCCAACATGACCAACAAATTCACCCTGACTATCAGTAACCTCTGTACCAAAAGGTAAATAGCTACCGTCGGCAAAAGTCGCCTTTAACATATAAGTTTTTCGCTGATCAGTTTCCAATTTGATATGACTAACCGCTCCGTCATAAGGGATCACATGCGCCACATTGTCAGTAATCTCTGCACCTGAGGTTTGATTGGTATGAGAAAGGGTATAAACATTTGTACGATAAGGAGTAGCATTGGTTACTAATGCTAATCCCTGTTTATTGGTAAGAACTGCTCGATTATTATTAACGGTTAGATTTTCAGCCATTGGGGCTTCTATTACCGTTAATGTATTCGCTGTTTCACCAGAAGCAAGAATATGGTAAGGAAATGCAACGATGGTTCCTCTGGCATTCAAACCTGTCTGTCGATAATTATTAGCCTCACTATATGAAGCTCCAACTGTACTGTAGGGATTGCGATAATTTACACTACCACTTATTAAATTATTACCTCCAGTCTGATTTGAAGCGGTTAATGTATAATCGATTAAATCATATTTACCCGCTGTCCCACTGACACTGATATTGGCTTGTTGATAATTGGTATTTGTCATGTAAATACCAGAATTGAGATAAGCATTACGACTAAATAGATTAATAGGAACACTGGCACTCAAGTAATAACGAGTTTCTTCTTTTTGATCCGTATTTCGTACCCGTGAAACAGATAAGTTATAGGTAATATTTTTATAATTATTTGAGTAACCAATTTGATACTCGCGGCTGGTACCACCAACATTCCAATAATTTCTCAGTGTACCAGCTAGAAAAATAACCCCATTATCTTTTCCCAAATGCTGATTTAAATTTAAATTAAATGTATTTCTGGCACGAGCACCGCGCAAGGCATCAAAAGTTGCCAAATCTAAATCTGAAGGATTATTTCGATTTTGATCATTAAGATTATTTTTAATCGTCGCTTGATACTTAAGCCATGCTTGATAATTATCATGGGCATAAATGGAATCAATAAAACTATAATAATCTCCGGTTGAATAACGATAGGCGGCTATGGTCAGATTGGTGGCAGTTGTTGACAAAAACTTGCTATATGCCAAGCGAAAACTTTGGCCTCGTTTGGTTCCGGTATCTAAATAAGCTGCTGCATGGGTCGCATCAAATGAAACCGCACCAAACGGAAAATTCCAGCCACTACCAAGTAAAATAGCATTATAATCACGGCTACCAATAAAGCCGGCATAAACGGTGACTAAATTATTGATACCATAATAGGCTTCTGCTTGAGCAAATTTTGGTTGGAAATAGGTATTTGCCATTTTTGATTGTCCAGCCAAAATATTGTAAGCATATACACCCGCCTTCATCATATTTGGTACGGCTGAAAATGGCACTGTAAAAGAGTCTTGACGACCATCTGCTTCCTGCACTACAACAGAAAGATCGCCCGCTCCTCCCGCTGCACGTAGATCACTAAATTCGAACGCGCCTGGGGGAACCGCTTCTTGATAAATTAGATTACCATTCTGATATACTTTTACTAACGCATTTGTTTGAGCAACACCTCTGACAATCGGCGTAAACTCCTGACTGGAATTAGGTAACATATTCATTTCTGTTGTTAATGCACCACCTCTAAAACGAATACTACTAAACAAGGTAGAGGGGGAATAGAAATCACCTAACATCAAATTGGAAGATATAGCGCTGAAAGAACGGCGTAAGTAGCGGGTATTATTTTGCCATTTATGATCACCGCTGGAATAATAAGAATAACTTGACTCATCTCGAAACTGCCAGGCACCGATATTAATCCCGCTATTTAAATTGGTAAAAAAAGCTTCATTACGCTGTCTGCTATTTTTTTTCTCCCGATAGTTATAATAATTGGTATTATAAGAAAGAATAATTGCCGGTACACCATAGTCCCAATTCACCGGATCAACATAACCTATCTCCGATTTAACTAATGAAATTTGCGGGACTGAAATATTTAATGCTAACTGATTAACATCTAAATAATAGTTGATATCATTGACTAAATTATCCAACGAAACGGTTGTCTTTTGCTCAATCATCTGTTTTTTCTGAGCTGAAAGTTTTAAACCTAATTTATTAATATCTTTAGCATCAATAGTGATATTTTGATTTTTTTCGCCAATATTAACTTCAAATTGTCCTTTCCAATCATCATTAACATAAATATCGACCAATTGTTTACCTGGCGGGATTTCACTATTTCGATAAAAACGAGATATATCTCCTTGGGCGGATTTTCCCACTAGCAAAGTAGTATCAAATTCCTCTGCAAATAATTCCGGCATATAATCCAATATACCTAATAAAATTAGGCTATTATAAAGATAATATATTTTTTTCACGATTTATCTTCTTATTTAAGGTTAATATTTTTTGTTTTATAAACACCAAAATCATCAACATAAGTTACGGTTAATTGATTATGCTTAACCTTATTTTTTAGTGGCAATTTAAAGCTTGATAGCGGAGGGATCATCTTCGATTTTGTCAGATTCTTTTTTGCCTCATTAATATTCGTTATTTTTGCTATCGTAAAATAATATTTAGAATCATTTATTACTACAATGCTATTATCCTCTAACTTATAACTTATTTTTTTATATACATCTGCCGGAGGAGTAATCAATCCCTTAGGCCGATAAAATAATTTAACTCTTGATTTAATTGCCAATTGTAAAACGCTTTTACCTTGCGTATTTTCCGGGTATGGCGGAATATCAAGAATATTCAAATAAAAAACACTCTCTCTATTTTTAGGTAAATTATGCGATATCATTTTTATTTTTAATTGTTGCCCTTTAAGTCCGGCGACTTTTACAATTGGTGGAAAAACATAAAACGGTGAATGACTCTTTTCTGGGGTAGAATTTATATTGCCGTCATCAATCCATGATTGTACCAATGCTGGTAGTTTTCCATTATTTGTTAATTGTACTGTGACATTAGCCTTGCCTTCATAATAAATGATACGAGTGCCGTGCAGTACAATATTGGCTAATATATTTTTTGAAGAAATAATTAATATAATAAATAACAAAAGTTTTTTCATAATAAATAGTCCGTTAAAAACCAGACTCAAAAAGAGCCTGGTTAATGTTATTTACAAATAAGAGATGGTATAGATTAAATTTGAATGCAATGGACCCGCTTTAGCGGGTGCCGCTCGCGTTTTGTAATAACTAACGATGAACGTTAACTCGTCAGCTTGTGGTGCTGTTTTATCTCCTTTTATCCCCGTATCATAAGGGGTATTTAATGAAATAGCAGTCGTTGTAGCATTGGGTGCAGACAAACTAAATCCGACATTTTTTGCTACGTTAGGATTATTTTCATCAACAGTATCATTCACCAAATATTGACCATCTGTCGAAATACTACTTGGTGATGAAAAATGAAATTGTAAATTACCGCCTGAACTGCCAGCAGGTGTACAATCAGAAATAGTTAACTTAAATGCTTTCTGATTTTTTGGAACAACAGTATATGCTGCTGTTCCGGCATCAGAAACAGAAATGGGATCTAATAATACAGCAAAGTTTGTACTATCACCTCCATTAATTTTACAAGTAGTATCACTTATAGCACCAGCAAATGAAATTATTCCACCCGCTGAATTAGTAGCAGCTAATATATACGACGAAAATGAAGTCGCAGATAATAGCAATAACGGGAGTATTTTCTTAAACATAATTAACTCCAAAAAAATAAATGAATAAGCCAATAAAATAAAATTTATTTTATTGGCATAATGAAAAAGGTTAATAAGAAATAACATTAACCTAAACTGATATTAGATGCCTCTATCTAACTTACAAGAAAGGTAAAATGATATTTTATTTTTTGTGATTTATATCAAAGTAAATACTTTATTTAATAATCGGCAGATAAAAGTGTTTTTATATTTAATAAATAATTTAATCATTGGCAAATTGATTTAGACTTATAATAATGAAAGTAACTGAATCAAAAAATATTACTCGAATTAATTACTGCTTATAGTGTGAATTGGCAGATATTTTATCTGATTGATTAAATGAATTTTTTATTCCAATCCTACTTTAGAATAATTTCAGATAAAAAGAACAACTAATTGAAATTTTATGCTAAATTTGATCACAAAAAATATTGATTTATTCATATGGCAATAAAACACAACATATATCGTTTGTTTTTCTATTTTTCAGAAAAAAATAACTCAAATTAGGTATAATTTTTAATTCTTCTTTAATTAGGCGTATAAAAATATTTATTCAAATAACTAAAGTTTATTAGCCAAAAATATTCAGCAATAATAAATTGTTATACTAATTTGCCAATGAATTTTTATAAAACTATTTAGCATTTTTATTTTATATAAAAAAACAACCATTAGCATTAGTAATAAATAATGCATTAAAGTAATTTTTCAGCCATTAATTACATCTAAAAGATATAAACAGAGTGATTAATAATAAAAATGAATTAATATATTATTTAATTATCACGATTATTGTAAGCAACTATTAATCTTGTTGAATAATTACCCCATCTAGCCAATGGAAATGGTTAAAAACGGTATAAAAGGTAAGCTAATTATTCAGTTACTAGCAAATATCGTTCTTTAACATAAAAGTGCTATCATTCCACTTCAGTAACAAAAAGTATTACTCGCCAATTTCAAGACTAAAGGAAAATTGATTATGCTCACACTGATAGATAAATTACGGCAATTTAAAATCATTCCGGTTATTACCATTGAACGAGCACAGGATATTGTTCCTTTAGGCAAGACATTAGTTAAGAACGGATTACCAGTTGCAGAAATCACGTTCCGTACGCCAGCAGCAGCCGATGCGATCAAACTGCTCAAAGAAGCGATACCGAACAAAATTTTGATTGGTGCAGGCACCATTATCAACCGCGAGCAAATTAGACAAGCTGAAGCTGTCGGTGCTGATTTTATCGTTTCACCCGGTTTAAACCCAGATACGGTAAAAGCATGCCATGAATTAGACATACCCATTATTCCTGGTATAAATAACCCCACTCAAATTGAGCAAGCCATCCAACTTGGTATTAACCTTGTCAAATTCTTCCCGGCAGAGCCTTCTGGTGGGTTATCTATGCTCAAAGCACTACTTGCACCTTATCCGCAATTAGAAATTATGCCAACTGGCGGGATCAGTCCAGAAAATATTCGCCATTATCTTGCTTTGCCACAAGTTGTGGCTTGTGGAGGATCTTGGATGGTGGATAATAAATTAATAAAAGCTAAAGATTGGGCTACCATTGGCCAACTTACCCGTGAAGCGGTTAAATTAGTTAAGTAATATTTATTTTCCACTATAATAAGGTCAACAACTGGCCTTATTTTCCAATTTATTCCTCCTCTCAACACGGTCAATTTTTATCGGCTTCAATTTAATCATTTTTAGATTCAACAATATACAATCATAATTTGTCAATCAAAAATCACTTAAACAATCAGCTAAAAATTAGTGTTAAATTTTGATAATCTAACGATATTAACTAAATAATTTACAACAGATTATTTAACTTAACAGCCGGTTTTATTTAAAAATAAATATTTCTATAAATTTGTAAAAAATAACTTATGCTATCATCCTATAATACTGTCACTAGTACAAAAAATAATCCTTCATCTAACATGGATGTCCATTGTTATTATAAAAAAGAAGACAACATTAAAGATATTAATAGAAAAGGATCTTTTCTACAGAATGTTCAATCAGTATCTAATACGGCTAGCAATTTAGCGTTGGCAGATAAAACAATAATTCTAGGTAAAGCTAAATTAATTGCAGAAAAACCGGCCATTCCCGTCATCATAAAAAAAATTACAACGAACATCCAGTAAACTAATACCAAGCGAGAACGTTACACAAATTGACCGTTCAACAACAGAAAATCTAATTAAAATAGCCGAACCCCAAATTAAGCAAGAGATACGACAGCAAGAAAAAAAAAACGCAACAACTATTTGCGCACTTAAAAAAAATAGATCTAATCGATGAAAGTATAGAAGCGATTGGTTTGAATAATATTAAAATTTCAGATCCGATGTTTGGTCAAAAATTAGAATTAGCATTTTTAAAAGTAAAAGAAGGCGTTAACTTTGTTAACCATCTATTTAGCAATAAACTATCGGCACTAGAGAACCAAGCCATTCAACAAGAAATTGTTAGCTACTTTAGAGATATAAATTATCCTGATCCTGCTACCGATAAATCTATTATTAATTTGGTCAAAATATATATCAAAAAATTTTCAGCATTCGTTAATTGTTATTCACCGGATAAGATAATCAGTGTTAAAGAGAACAAAAAAGATAATCAAAAAGTGGCGTGGATCTATGAGAACGATCCAGAATTCTGTATCTTTATGACCAATTCAGCTGTACATGAATATTCCAATGCTATCGCATGGAATTTTATTCACGAATTATCACATATTTCGCTAAAAACTAAAGATTTTTGGTATATTGCAAGCGTTCCACCGCCCTCTAAAATTGGAGCGGTCGGCTTTGATTCTTTTGCAGGCAAAATCGATGTTCTTACTAAAATGCAAACGATCAATTACAGAAAAAATGACTTTCTTGTTAATGGCCCTGACTATGAAAATACTATTTTTACTGTATTTAATAGTCGCTGTACCTATCTTAAAGCAGAGACAATACTTAATAATGCTGATTCAATCGCCATGTTCTTATTTTTTGTTAATCAAAAATTCAATGGGCCTTTAGCTGCATTAACAACAATACCTGACTACGACTAATTTTCAGTATGATCATCAGTGATTGACAAGCATTTCTATAGTTGTTCGATGTTATCGGTTTTAGCAACCTAGTTAATTTTTTCTTTACTTTTATTTAATACTTGAGTGGTAATGATCAAATAGTAAAAAGCAACGCTGTTAACAATAAATAAAACCAAGTCCTATGTTTAATACTAACCCTGACAAAAGTATGATAATGTCTGCCGTATAAATTATTTAAAGAATACAAATATGAATAAAAAGTTAATTGTTATTTTTCTACTATTTTTACCAATTGCAACTCAGGCAAATATCATTTCTAATGATGATAAAAACATCACCCAGCCGCTGGAAAAAACTGCCGAAAGTCAGGTTGTTAGCGAAATAAAAAAAATCTTTCAGCAACAACAGATACGGGGTGTATTAACCATTTATGATGGTAACTCAATTACTAATTATGGCAACGACACAAAACGTGCAACAACAGAATATGTTCCCGCATCAACATTTAAAATTGTTAATGCCTTAATTGCTTTAAAAAATCAAAAAGTGACTGTTAACGAAATTTTTAAATGGGACGGCCAGCCCAGATATCTTAGTAGCTGGAATAAAGATATGAATATGCAAGAAGCAATGAAATTATCCGTTGTTCCTATCTATCAAGAAATCGCTAAACGCACTGGTCTAGCGATAATGAAAAAATAACTTTATCGTTTGCACTATGGTAATAGCAAAATAGGTAATGATGTTACCAAATTTTGGCTAGATGGCCCATTAAAAATTAGTCCAGCAGAACAGGCAAAATTTATTTACAAATTAGCCACCAAACAATTACCGATTGATAAAACCATTCAAAATGAAGTTGCTAGTATGCTACTTATTAAACAGACTGCCAATATTAAAATTTACGCTAAAAGCGGCTTAGCGAATATCAATGGAAAGCGTACTGGCTGGTATGTCGGATGGGTGGAAAACGCGGACGGCAAAATAAAAACTTTTGCTCTAAATATCGCAATTTCAGATGATAAAACCGTGTTAAAACGTGAATTACTAACTTTACAGTGTTTAGCAAAATTAAAAATTATTTAAAAATGACTAATCAGAATACTAAATTATTCTGATTAGTAACAAATAGCCAAATAAAAAGTTGCTCTCATTACTCGCTATTAAATTATATTCTGCAACGGGGAATTAATACTCCTTACAGGCAACTCATCTAGCATCAATTTATTGGACATTAAATCAATAAGTTGGTGTTGATTTGACCATACAATCTCAATAATTTGCATAATCCACGGAGAAGTCTGGCAAGAAATTCGATAAAAAACCCATTTACCTTCTTTACGATGTTGGAGCAATCCACCCTTTTTTAACATTGCTAAATGACGAGATATTTTAGTTTGAGGTTGCTCAAGTGCATTACAAAGATGATAAACACATAGCTCCCCCATTTCCCTGAGAAGTACTAGGATCCTAAACCTTGTTTCATCAGACAAATTTTTAAAAAACTGCAATGCCTCTAACTCCATCTCCAATTTACCTCTAACCAGTTATAATTTCAGTAATAGAACATTAGGATCAATTCACTTTTCCTGAGATAAAACAACACCAACAACTGGCTGTATAAAAAAATCATAGAAACTTATTGCCAGATCTAAAACAGCACAGAAATTCATCTCATCATCATGATTTTTGAATTAAAGGGCGCAACATACGTTGTAAAATCACAATGCTAACTAACAATATGCAAACAATCGTAATAAGAACCATAACAAAAGAAGTGTCAAAGGCTTTGCTCGCTTCCATTATCAATACTTGAGCTTGCTCTTTATCCAACGTTGATGCCACGCTTAGCGCTTCATCAATACTGTCATAAACACGTGCATCAATAGTGACTTGCTCAGGGACAAAAAGCTTACTACTATAAATCGCCGTCATCATTCCACCCAGTATTGTAACGCCTAACACTACCCAATTCATAAGCAACGTCTTCAATAGAAGCGGCCATACCTGACTTTTCATCAGGCGCATTGAGCATAATTGTGGTAGAAGCTGTAGTAAATACCATTCCCATGCCAATACCAATCATGAATAAATTAATCAACAGCAAAGTAAGATGGCTCTGATAAAACAATACCATCCCCATTACCCCAATTAGCGTTAATATAAAACCCACCACTGTCGTTAATCTCTCGCCAAAACGAGGCAACAGTAAACCAGCTAATGGAGATGCAAGTACGGAACCAATCGGAATGGGAAGGATACAAAGTGCCGCTTGTAAAGGCGTGACTCCAAGTACTAACTGTAAGCGTTGACTCAAAACTAATTCAATACCTACGATTACACTCATAGTAATAACAGCAATAATTACTCCTGCTGAAAATAAACGATTACTAAATAAAGAAAAATCAAGCATCGGTTGAGATTGTTTGCGCTGGCGCAAGACAAAAAATAGCATAAAGATGACACCAACAAAGGCAGCAGTGCAAAACTCAACTAAAGAAAAAGAAGGTTTACTTAACTCTTTTAACGCATAAATCAGTCCAACTAAACCGACTAAGATTAATACTGAGCCTAAAAAATCAATAGCACGCTTGTTTGTTCCACCACAACTTGGGATCAAACTCACTGAAAAAGGCAGTACCAGCATAACGACAGGCACATTGATTAAAAATACGGATCCCCACCAAAAATATTCCAGTAATAAACCGCCCACTAAAGGGCCGATCGCAGCGCCACCGGCAGCAACCGCTGACCAAATACCAATCGCTAGCGAACGTTCCTGAGGCTCAGTAAAAATATGGCGAACAATTGATAAGGTTGCTGGCATCATCATTGCAGCACCCACAGCTAAAAAGACTCTCGCAGCAATCAAAATTTCTGGATTAGGCGAAAATGCCGCACAAAGTGAAGCTAAGGCAAAAAGAGGTAAACCAGTGATCAGCATTTTTTTATGACCAATGCGATCACTTAGCATACCGGCGGCGGGTAATAATCCGGCAACCACCAGCGGATAAGCATTGATAATCCACAATTTTTCAGACGCATTGGCATGCAGTTCATGGGTTAAAGTAGGCAATACTGTATAAAGCACTGTCATATCAATGACAATTAAGAACAGGGCACTTGAAATTAAAAGGAGCGCAATCCACCTTCGACTATCATGAGTATTAACCATAAAAAAATCTCTATTTAGAAAAAATTATGTAGTATGTTTATCTAGCATAATGTTAAAGTTAAGATTACGATATTAATCCATACGTATGTATTTTAAAAGAGGTTTTGTTCAATGGGACGCCAAAGAAGTATAGACAGAGATAAAGTATTAGATGTAGCCGAAAATATTGTCCATCAACAGGGTGTTACGGCGCTGACTATCGATGCGGTGGCAAAAGCAATGGGAATTTCTAAAGGAGGGGTTCAGTATTGTTTCGGCAATAAAGAAGCCTTGATTGATGCAATGTTCGACCGTTGGGAAAAAGCTTACGATGAAATATTTTTTAAACAGATTGCACAGGACAGCTCAGCCGAAAATCGAGTAATAGCGCACATGAAAGCAACATACCATTTTGAACAAACGTCTAATAGTAAAGGCGCAGGTTTAATGGCGGCATTATTGCAAACACCAGAATATCTTAATAGTACCCGTGAGTGGTATCGTGAACGTATTGCTAAGTTAAATACTTCAACAGATGCAGGAAGACGTGCTCGGCTTATTTTTTTCGCCACAGAGGGAGCGTTTATTTTACGTGCATTTGGATTTATGGATATCGACCAGCAAGAGTGGGATGAAATTTTTACCGATATCGAAATGTTTTTATCGCCGAGAATATGAAAAATAAAATTTTAATACTATAAAAATAGCGAATATTTATAGATATATTTTGACGATCATATTGTTTATTCAAACATATCTCTAAATATTCCAAAAATATAGTTAATTTGTCTATATATTTAATTATTATATATATTTTATTGATCTCTGATAATAAATATTGTTAATATCCTATAGTCATATAACTGTAGGTGACAATTATGATTATTGATCGCGCTTTATCTACTGAATTAAATACTGAAATAAAACTTATAAATAATAATAATCCTAGCATTATAAATAATATTATTAATGCTCCTGAAAATTATGTCAATTTTAGTGATAAAGGAAAATTATTATTATCCATAATAACATTAGGAATTAGTCATATTGTAATAAATTTAATTGAAGATCATAGAAAAGAAAAAGTGAGATCAGAATGTATTACCATAACTAAAAACTTACTATCTTCTCTCAATAGTATTGAAAACCAGCAATCTGAAGAAAAAGTAATATTAATTTCTTTACCTAAAGGCGAAAGGTTAAAATTAACACAAAGATTTTCTAATAACGAAAATAGATACGAAACGGTTATCGAATATTAAAAAGCCATTATTCTTCATATGGGTAAATATAATGAAAGTAAATGTTATGTTAATAAGACCTTTGAGGAAATAAAAAATCTTTTAGTTAGTGATATTCTGCAACATGAACATGATTATACCTATAAAGATGAATCTCTTTTAACTATTGCCAGACATATAAAACAAAAAATAGATGATAATATAAACAATAAAAAACATAAGGAAGTTATCTTAAAAATAAATAATCCTAATGAACCAATAATATATAATCCCAAAAGTATCGGTGCTAAATTAAGAGAAACTTATAAAGAAGGATATACTAGCTTAGCTTTTATTGATAAAAAAAATAATTTAACTAATAAAAAACATTTAATATTAGGCATTGTCTCACCTTCTAAGCAAGTTTTCTTATTAAGTCCAGCAAGTGGTGATGATAGAAATATTTATCACGATACCAATATAAGATATGTTAAATTAAATTTAACATCTAAAGCCAAAATTTATAGTCGTGAAGAAAAAAATGAATTAATAAAAGAATTTTATGAAAAATTAATAACTAAATTAGAAACTATACCGGCTAATAGTGTGTGTATTGAAAATATAATAAAATCCCTTTGCCCAACATGTAAAATTAGTACCCTCACACAAAATCTCAATCAAAAAGAGAAAGTGGCATTTTTAGAAAATATCAATCCTGGCGTTACAGAAATAGTGCAACTTGTTGAAGATAAAAAAGAATCATCAAAAAAATTAATGGCTAGTAGAAAAAATAACTTACAAACATCCAGCACCGTTAATACATTTACGCCTTCAGTTACCAAAAATCAAAATTATAATGAGGCCTTAAACCCATTTAATGAATAATTTAAATAAAAGTCTAATAGTAATAAATGATGCTCTTAATCAAGGACAATAATCTAACTAATAAAAGCGAACAAAGAAATATAGTTAAAAACTTATTTCTATTTTACTAAAAAATATATTTTATATTGACAGACGGTAAAGATAGCAAAAAATATTTTTAATTTAAAAGTTACAAGCAAAATATATTAATTTAATTAAAAAAAACAATAAATATAATCAATAATAATAATTAACCAACTGATTGAATATGAAAATTTTGATTTATTTTTACCATTTTGAATAGGTTAATCGTTTTTATTCCTATATTTTGCTGATTGTATTAGATAACCAAAACTAAGGTTTCACTGACTTTTTGAGGATATTATGGCAATAAGTTTCCCTTCGACAACAACACCACTAACCATTAGTGATAAAAAGTTTCATCAGATTTTGGGAGCTAATAGCTTAAATGAAGCAACCAAAATAAATAACGTATCCGATTTTATTGACTCGATAATCGATTGGTTTAAAGGAGGCGTCAAACGTCAAAAAATAGAACAACTGTTTGAAACTATTCAAGATGTAAAGAATAGCGCTGTTTCTAATCCGGAATCAAATCGGTTGGAAAAATTTATCGAACTGAGAAAAATGGCACTGCCTAAATATCATAATCAGTTTAAATTAGAAATTACCCCGAAAGATGCCAATGAAGACTGGGGATATCAATTAAAAGTTGGCGATTTTACCTTATATAACTGCGATAAAGTGTTTGAAAAAACCAAGAGTATTGATGAAAGAGATCAATTAGCTAATTTTCATGTTAAAAATATTAGTATGAAATTAGAAGAAGCTCTCTCGGCGGAAAATCCCGATATCAAGCAACTATTAAACTTCACAATTAGATATACAGCTGGCAGTGAAAAAGAACAAAATAGTTTGCGAGAAAAATTAGACGACAGTGCTTATAGTAAAGATAATTATCTTGGCATTAAAAATAGCAACAAACCTAATGAACTGATCGCTGCATTTAAAAATGATAAACAACTGATATTTTCTATCCGCACTGGCGAATTAGAGAACAATTTTTTAAAAAATACATTAGCTAACAAACAGTACGATAATCTGCGAGAGATGTTTTTCAATCAATATACCAGCATAAGTGATCCTCTCTTTATCGATATTTTGCAACAAACCAAAGCGGATGTTTATGATGTGATAACACAGGATAGTACTTACCTAAGCGAACAAGAACGCGCGATTGTTAATGAAAAACTTAGTGCGATTAAAATTGGTGATAAGACACTTGCTGAATTATGGGCGCTACCATTAAATCAACCGGGTGAATATATTGATGATGATTTAAATTCAGCTGCTATAAACTATTTTCTTAATAATAAAGCTGCGGGTGTCAAGTTTTATAATTTAGAGTTAAATGCTGATAACTCAGCATTTGAGTTTGATGAGCCAGAATTACAGTTTGATGATGCAGAATTTGAGTTTAATAAGCCAAAAGTTGAGTTTGGTGATTTAGGATTACAATCTGATGATTTAGCATCAGATTTTGATGAAATAATGGCTGATAAATCCTTGTTTGAACAATCGCCTAGCGACCTCAACACGACTCGAACTGATTCAGGATATGGATCTGATGCTGAATCTATATATGAATATGAAGGTTTACTTGCTAAGGATTATAAAACTAACAAGAAGCAATATAACCTCACATCAGTTAAATAATTTATCAGTTCAAATCAGATCTTACAGTGATTGATTACGGCATTCACCCCAGCTTAGCAAAACAGCTGGGGCTAAAATTATTCTCACTGATTAAATAGCGATAAAATGAAAATACGGCCGTTATAATAAACAAAAAAGAGAGAGACGAAAACTCGAATATATATTTAGTTTACTATGACTACTGTAACTATTCTGTTAATTTAATGCCTTTCCATAAATATAAAACCACCCTGTCTAGTCTCGTGAAATGAACTATTTACAGCCAAACTAACTAATTCAATATGATTGGAGACGGATTTAAAAATAAACTTTGAATCAATAAATTAGAAATAAATATCAGTTTAATATGCCAACCTTCATTTAAGAAAAAATGCACGATATATTAATTAACAACTATTTGTTAGCAGAATAAGATAATAACTTCAATTTACTAAATAAAAATAATTTCTTATGACAAAAAAATTAATTAGCAAAAAAATCATTTATTTTATCGGCAATTTTTGACTTTCTACTCAATACTCAAATAAAAAATCATGGTAATAAAATTATTCTTTATTGTTATAACTTTTTATTGTCATAAGCAGTAATTACTGTCAGTCATGAATAGCAATAATTGCTTTAGCAAAAATTAAACAGCTATGTTCGCTATCAGATAAGGAGCCATAATGAAAGGTATACGTTTGATCACGGTTATAGGCTGTTTGTTAGCCTCTCATTCGGCTCTGGCAGCCACCACCACTGGGACGGTAAATGTTACCCTAGTACTAACTAATGCCTGCATTGTTAATGGCTCGAATAATACTACTGGCGTTCCCTTGGGTAACCTCAATTTTGGTACTCAACCGACTACTTTTACTACACTGACAACCCAACTTGCTAATGGTGCCAGCTCATCATTTACCGTACAGTGCCCGGCCAATGATACTCCTTCTGCCGTTCTAACGAATAGTGTAAACACAGCCCCTTCAGGTACCGTCGTTGGTACTCCTGGTACCCCACAACGTTTTGCTAATTCATCAGTTACTAACGACGGCGTTTACTATAGTGTTTATGCAACTAACCCGTCGCCTACGCCGGGCACCGCCCTTACCAATGGTGCCACTATTCCCCCTGCTTCAACGCCAACACCTGGCACGGAGACCTATACGTTATATGGTCAAATTGTTGGCAATGGTACAAATACGGGTATCACAGCAGGAACCTATACTGACGTACTTAATATTACCATAACTTATTAATTGATATTATTTTTCAGGATGAAATATGTCTGGCAACAACGTTGTATGGCTATTATTTGATAATAATTTAATCTATTTTTTTGTGTTGTTAGTTATTTTTAGTGCACTGCCAAGTTATGCCCTTACCAGCCAATCCTTTCAGGTTGCCGCCACCATTGCCAATGGCTGTGTGGTATCCGGCGGTACCCTGTTTGGTACCCTTGATTTTGGCAGCCATCCCAGTAATGCGAATGGTAATTTTAATGCCAGTTTAACCCCCAATACCTCGTTAACTTTAGCCTGTACCCCCGGTACCGTACTTAGCATGAGTATTGACGGTGGCAATAACTACACCACGACTCGTAATGTCAAACAGAGCGGTTTTAGCACGCTGCTACCTTACCTACTTTATGCGGATAGTGCCCACACCATTTCAATTGGACTCAATCAGAATGTCTCCGTCAGTTACAGCAATAGCAATAATATTATTATACCCATCTATGGCGTGCTGCAAATGAATGGCGCTAATAACCCATCCGGAACCTACACTGACGTATTAACGGTAACATTATCCTGGTGATCAGGGAGGAAGACTATATGATCAATGTTTCGCAACCAATATTATACAGATTTTCCACATTCTTGTTTTTGACCTTAATAATGTTCTTGCCAACGGCAAAATCGGCTAACCATGTAATGCTTTGGCCGATGGATCCGGTATTAACCGCTAAGGATAATGCCACTGAATTCTGGATCGAAAATAAGGGCTCCGAGCCCACCACCATGCAGATCAGAGTGATTAGCTGGCAGCAGGTCGATGGCAAAGATCGCTACAGCAATCAGCAAGTAGTTGTCGCCAGTCCGCCTTTTATGCGCATTGAGCCGGGCCAAAAACAGCTGATCCGTCTGATAAAACAAGCACCAGTACCAGCTGGTAAAGAAGTTGCCTACCGCCTGTTGGCCGATGAAATTCTAACCGCCGAAAACTTAGCCGTGCCGAAATTTGGGCTCAACATGCAAATGCGCTTTTCCCTTCCTCTGTTTGTTTATGGTGAAGGCGTTAACTATATACGTAATTCAGGCAATCCAATTCAACTAGATCAAAAATACCTAGTTGGCAGTTGACCCGATTAAATTGCAAGCCGGCGCTGAAAATCATCAATCAAGGCCCGATCCATGCCCGATTGAGTAAAGTTGCTGTGCAACAAGGCAAAAAACGTATTGTGTTGGCCAATAGCATGTTTGGTTATGTGTTAGCCGGCTCAAGCTATATTTGGCCGTTACCGGCAGGCGTTAACCAGCCACAACAATTAACAGCACAAATTAATACTGATAAACAATTATGGCAAGCATCTAGCGCTGGATTAAACCAGTAAAGATGAAAACCGTTCACCTGCCAGCTAAATTAACCAGCGGATTTAGCTTACTGTTCACGTTATCTTTGCCGCTAATATCGATAGCAGCGAATAATAGCTGGACGGAATTGCCGCCACCACCAAGCGGCAAAATTAAACCACAAAACTTACAATATAGATTGGAGTTAGTGGTTAATCAGTATGCCACTGGCATCATTGCGGTGGTTAATGAACGCAATGGCCATTTTTGGCTATCTGCCGCTGATTTACAAAAAGCGGGGTTGCCAGCATCTCGGTTAACACAGTCACAACTGGATGTCAGTGCCATGTCCGAGGTAGAAGTCAAATATGACAGTGCTCAACAACGCCTGTTATTACAAGTGCCAGATAGTTGGTTACCGCAACAGGATCTCAATATTGGCAATGCCCCGCGTCGCTATCAGGGACTGAGTAGCCAGGGAGCACTATTTAATTATGATATCTACGCTAATCGAACTCAGCATAATCACACCCAACTTTCGGTCTGGAATGAACTGCGTTTATTTAGTACGGCAGGGACTTTATCCAGCACCGGGGTATTTAAACAGCAAATTGCCGGTAGCGATAACAATAATCAGGGTTTTACCCGTTACGACACCAGTTATAGCAATGAGAATGAAAACCATATCTTAAGCTGGACGGTTGGTGACCTGATTAGTAATGCTTTAAGCTGGAATAGTAGTGTCCGCATGGGCGGCTTGTCACTGTCTCGTGACTTCTCTATCCGGCCAGATATTATTACCTATCCATTACCGACCTTTGCCGGTAAAGCGGCGGTACCGACTGCCGTGGATCTATTTATCAATGGCTATCGATCCAGTAATCACCAGCTACAACCCGGCCCTTTTACTATCACCGATATTCCCTATATTAATGGCTCGGGTGAAGCAGTACTGGTTACCACCGATGCCCTTGGACGACAAGTTTCCACTACCTTACCATTTTATGTGACCAGTAGCTTACTCAAACCGGGTCTGTCCGATGGCGCCTTTTCTATCGGCGCACTACGCCGCGACTATGGCATTAAAAACTTCTCCTACGGCCCACTAGCTGCTAGTGGTTCTTACCGTTATGGCGCCACTGATTGGCTGACACTAGAGTCACATGCTGAAGCGGCCTCTTCCCTGGCCTTAGGTGGCTTGGGTGGCTTAGTCAAACTGGGTAACTTTGGTGTGCTTAATGGCGCTTATACATTCAGCCAGATGCGAGGCCAGCGTGGTGATCAGATCAACTGGGGTTACCAATATATCCAGTCTCGTTTAAACCTAGCCACCCAACATACCCTACGCGATAGCAAGTTTGGTAATTTGGCACTCTATGATCAACCAAACAATCTCAGCGACAACCAACCCCTTTTCAGCTTAAGCCGACGTAGTTCATAATATTCCGCCTCATTATCGCTAGATCAATTTGGTAGTGTTGGCCTGGCTTACTTGGATATTGAGAGCTTTAACGGTGATAAAAACCGGTTGCTCAATTTCTCATGGAGTAAAGGTCTATGGGGTAATAGTAATTTGTATGCTTCAGCCAGCCGTGACTATTCGCAAAATAACTGGTCATTTGCGCTAGTATTGCAAATTCCATTCAACTTTTTGGATTCCGTTACCTTAGATACGCAACGCAATGCCGCCGGGCAAAATAGTCAGCGCGTCACCTATAGCCACGCTATGCCAAGCGACGGCGGATTCAGCTGGAATCTGGCCTACGCCCATCAAGATGCACAAGACGATTATCAACAAGCTTCCTTGGGATGGCGCAACGCCCATGTCCAAATGCAGGCCGGGATCTATGGTTCATCCGGCAACTATGGCCAATGGGGTAATGTAACTGGCTCACTAGTACTAATGGACGGCACAATCCAGGCTGCTAACAAAATTAATGATGGCTTTGTCCTAGTCACTACTGATGGCTACCCTAATATTACCGTTGATTATGAGCACCAACCCTATGGTAACACTGGCAAATCTGGTTATCTATTGATCCCCAGTGTTCCAGCCTACTATCCAGCACAATTCCGCATCAATACCCTCAATTTGCCCCCTGATATTTATGCTGATAGCACCGAGCGACGCCTCTCAGTCAAACGCGGCCGAGGCTATCTGCTACATTTCCCAATAAAAGTCCGTCATGCTGCTAGCGTGATCCTAACCGATCAATATGGCAAGGCCATACCATTAGCCAGCGTGGTTGCCCGGGCAGGCAAAGCAGACACTTATGTTGGTTGGGATGGGCTGGTTTATCTGGAAGAATTGGAGCCAAACAATGTGCTCAGTGTCCGCACACCGGAAGGTCAGCACTGCCAGGTTAGTTTACAACTACCTGCAAACCCTAACCAGCAACTAAAGACTTACGGCCCACTCACTTGCACTTTAGCTGGCAACAGCAGGAGTTATTATGAATAAAGGTTTATTTTCTGCCTTTTTATTGTTATTAATCGGCCTGTTCAACAATCCGGTCTGGGCCGCTTGTAGCGCCACCATGCAGAATGCCTCATTTGGTAGCCAGAGTTCTTTTGTCATCAATAGTACCGTGCAAACTACCTCGGCTAATCTGGTTGTCACCTGCGGGGTAGTACTGGCTTCCTTGTTAACCACCGATACTATCTCAGCCAAACTGAATAGTGCTTCAAGCAGCAGCGGCACACAAGCGGCGATGAAAAATACTGCCAATGCCGATCTCGAACCGATTAATATGTGTAAAGCTTCTAACTGCGCCACCACTACCCCGATTGGCAGTACCATCAATTATTTATCCACAGATCTGATTTCATTATTAGGCGGCAACGTATTTACTATTCCGATCTATTTTCAAACTGTCACCGGCCAGAATTTATCGGCCGGCACTTATAATGTAACGCTAAATCTGACCATCAACTGGAATATTTGTGGGCTATTAGGTATTGGTAATGTCTGCTTAAATCAACAAACCGGCAGCACTATCCTCTCGCCTACCGTCACCTTGATCGTAACCAATGATTGCTCAACTATCACAGCCCCTAACATTAATTTTGGTACTGCGCCATTACTCAGCAGCTTTCCTAATGTATCGCAAACCATCTCTATCACCTGCACTAAAGGCAGTCTCTACAATGTTAGCATCAATAATGGCCTCAATGCCGTTAACAATGTGCGCAATATGAAAAATGGTAGTAATTTGATTAGTTATGATATTTATCAAGGTACCACTACTACCCGCTGGGGATCGAGTGGTAGCGAATTATGGTCGAGTGCCAATTCCACCACTGTCAGTGCTGATCAACTGACTCGTACCTACAATTATGTGGCGAAAATTCTTAGTGGCCAAAATACGCCAACTAGCGGTAACTATACTGATACACTGGTGGTTAATGTTGCTTTTTAGAATAGAATAATGACAGGCGCCAAATTTAATAACCTGTTGACGCCTGAATAGTGATGAAAATTAATCGTGACCAAATAGATCGCGGGTATAGACTTTATCTTTGACATCTTCCAGTTCAGGCACCAATCTATTAGCCAAAATAATATCGCACTGAGCTTTAAAGTCGGCTAAATTGGTGATCACTTTGGAGTGAAAGAACTCATTTTGTTGTAAAACCGGCTCATAAACCACCACTTCGATTCCTTTCGCTTTAATGCGTTTCATCACTCCTTGTACCGCAGAAGCGCGAAAATTATCCGAACCAGCTTTCATCACTAAACGATAAACACCCACTTTTTGCGGATTTTGACTAATGATCGTCTCGGCAATGTAATCTTTACGCGTTCGATTGGATTCGACGATTGCATTAATCAAATTGTTTGGCACATCATCATAGTTAGCGAGTAACTGCTTAGTGTCTTTTGGCAAACAATAACCACCATAACCAAAAGAGGGGTTGTTATAGTGGCTGCCAATACGTGGATCCAGTGAAACACCTTCAATAATTTGGCGACTATCCAGTCCGCGACTATGAGCGTAAGTATCTAATTCATTAAAAAAGGCAACCCGCATCGCCAGATAGGTATTGGCAAATAATTTTATCGCTTCTGCCTCGGTAGCATCGGTAAACAATACTGCAACATCCTTTTTCAGCGCACCTTCTAATAACAAATCGGCAAAAATCTTGGCGCGCTCAGAACGTTCTCCTACCACAATCCGAGAAGGATATAGATTGTCATATAGCGCTCTGCCTTCACGTAAAAATTCTGGTGAAAAAATGATATTTTTATACCCTTTTTCTTGCTGCAAACGGGCAACAAAACCCACCGGGATGGTTGACTTAATAACAATGGTAGCGGCTGGATTAATGTGGTTTACATCATCAATTACCGCTTCAACGGAACAAGTATTAAAATAATTAGTTTTGGCATCATAATCAGTCGGGGTAGCAACAATCACATAATCTGCCCCCTGGTAAGCCTGTTGTTTATCCGTCGTTGCCCTAAAATTTAGTTCTTTTTCTGTAAGAAACCTTTCAATTTCTTTATCCACTATGGGTGATTGCTGGTTATTTAGCATCGCAACTTTTTCAGCAATAATATCTAACGCCACCACTTCATGATGCTGCGCTAACAACATCGCATTCGACAGGCCAACATAACCTGTTCCTGCAATAGCAATTTTCAAAACTAACCTCTCAAATATTTAGGATCCAGGCTAAACGCGATAATAAGTCCGATACCAGTCAACAAACGCTTTTACCCCTTCTTTAATCGAAATCTGTGGCCGATAACCGGTTAACGAAAATAAATCTTTGGTATCGGCCCAAGTGGTATGAACATCACCGGCTTGCATTGGCAACATATTTTTAATCGCTTTTTTTCCTAATGCCTGCTCGAGGGCGGAAATAAAATCCAATAATTTTATTGGCTGACCGTTACCAATATTATAAATACGATAAGGCGCATCACTGTTAACCGTTAAAGATCTGTCGGTCTTTTTTGGTGGAATGATATCAGCAATTGATAATATTCCTGCAACAATATCTTCAACAAAAGTAAAGTCGCGGCTCAGATCGCCATTATTATATACATCAATCGGCTTCATCTCCAAAATAGCTTTAGTGAATTTAAATAACGCCATATCTGGCCGTCCCCAAGGACCATAAACAGTAAAAAAGCGTAACCCGGTAGTTGGCAAATTATACAGATGAGAGTAAGCATGCGCCATTAACTCATTGGCTCTTTTAGTGGCCGCATAGAGAGAGATCGGATGATCAACGGACATATCGGTAGAACAAGGAAATTGATTATTCATACCATATACTGAACTGGAAGAAGCATAGATAAGATGGGGGATCTGGCCATAGTAACAACCTTCTAATATAGATAAGAAACCGGTTAAATTACTATCCGCATAAGCAAAAGGATCCTTTAACGAGTAGCGAACACCTGCCTGCGCAGCAAGATGAATTACCCGATCAAATTTGCCTAAGGTAATCACTTCAATCACTTTTTCACGTTCAATAATGTCCAGCCGCAAAAATTGAAATTGCGAATAAATCGTTAAGCGTTCCAGGCGGGCTTTTTTTAAATCAGGATCATAATAGTGATTCAGATTATCCAGACCAACCACCTGATGACCATTTTGTAATAAACGCTGACATAGAGTAAATCCAATAAAACCGGCACATCCTGTTATTAAATATTTCATAGCTTTTTAGCTTCTACAGAGAAATGAAAAATATTTATCTTTTGTGTAGCACAAAAGCGCATCCGGGACTTATTTCCTTCGCCAACATATACAATTAGTCAATAATAAAAAGAAGTGCAAATTCAGCACAGCTAAAGTTAGATCAAGAGCCTAATCAGTAGATTAAAAACCCGCCAATACCAGCTTGCCCCAAACCTTGCCACTCGCTATCCTTTGATGAGCAAGTCGTAAATTTTCAGCACTAATTTTACCCATTTCTTCGCTGATGGTAGTTTTTAATATCCCTTGATCAATCAATTCGGCCACGCGTTGCAATAATTGATGCTGTTTGATCATATCTCTGGTTTGAAAAACAGGCCGCGTAAACATAAATTCCCAATGCAATGAAAGGGCTTTACGTTTCATTGGCATAATATCTAAGGTTTTAGGATCATCGATTAAGGCTAATTTTCCTTGTGGAATAAGAATATCCAACACCTGCTGATAATAATCATCACTGTGAGTTAATGAAGCCACATAGTCGACATGCTGAATACCTAACGCAACAAGTTGTTGGCTAAAAGGTTTTTTATGATCAATAACCGCATGTGCCCCTAGCTCACTAACCCATTGTTGTGTTTCCGACCGTGAAGCGGTGGCTAAAACGCGCAACTTTGTCAGCTGGCGCGCTAATTGGATCAGCATCGAACCAACACCGCCAGCGGCGCCAAAAATTAATATAGACCTACCGGCAGCGCCATTCTCCGCTACCGCTAACCGGTCAAATAACAGTTCCCAAGCGGTAATTGAGGTTAATGGCAAAGCGGCTGCTTGAACGGCAGTTAACAATTTTGGTTTATGGCCGACAATGCGCTCATCGACTAGTCCATATTCGGCATAACATCCGGGCCGATCAATTGAACCGGCATAATAGACCCAATCGCCAGGTTTAAATAACGTGACCTCACTACCAACAGACTCCACCACACCACAAGCATCCCAACCTAAAATACGTGGCACATTAGGCTTTTCACGCTGGCGGATTTTGCAATCTACCGGATTTACCGCAATAGCCGCAATTTTTACCAACAGATCACGCGGCTGTGGTTGGGGCTTTGCTAACTCGGTTTCATAAAGTGAATGTATATCGCTCAGTGGTAGGGTAGGATCAGTAAAAACAATCGCTTTCATTGCTGACTCCATAAAGCAACAAATTTCAATCAATAAAAGGAAAAGTGAATATATTGTGATGATAGAAAATTATGCCAATTCCTTGCATGCTAATAAATTTATATGCGTCCCAAATATCAGCAACTTAAAAATAATTTATTAAAACAACCCTTTATCTCTTAAAATATGCGCATCAAATTTACGTCGGGTAAAACCGCTTCGATCAAAAAATTCCAAAATCTGCACCGCTAATTTTCGCCCTATTGCTAATTCATCGCGAAAATTGGCGACCGTAATGGCACCTTCGCGATGATTATAATGCCGGATAATGGCGGCAAATTGCTGTATTTGTAGATTATGATAATAACGATCTGACACAATAGCGGTAATTAAACCCATTTTTGCCGCTTTTCGCAGCAAATGGCGAACGATGTCTTCATCTTGCTGAATTTTTACCGCTAATTCCCGTACCCACCAAGGCTGTTCTGCCACAAAGTAGGGCTCTAACTGTTGCCATAATTGCGCCTGTTGCCGATCAAATACTAAACTATGTTCGGCTAAATGGAGCCAGCCATGGGTTTGCATAACCTTTTTTTCATCAACCAGTTGCCGGAGTAGGGTAAACACCAGCTCATCATTCAACCCAGGTAAAGCCATGCGTTTTAAGCGGGCCCGACCCAGGCCTAGCTGATCAGCATGATTTTGATGATACTCAGCTAATGTTTGTACCAAATGCTGTTTAGCCTGCTCGGCATTAACTTGAGAAAGGGCAATATTGTTAACTATAAGCACATCAAATTGCGCAACTAACGCTTGTAATGCGGAACTCGTTAGTTGACGCGCCCAACCATAATCGCTAAGTGATAATTCACCGTTTGGTAGCTGAAATGCCAAATTTTCTTTATCGCCTATCATATTAGCCAACTGCGATAACCAACAAAGGAAAGTGGCTTGGCGTTTACCACGACGCGGCGAATGAAGTTTTATTACCCGCGCACCAGCAAGAGTACGTTGAGCACTAATATCACGCAAGACTAAATGATCATTATCCACCAGCCATAAAGGCTTATCGAAGGATAACTCAGCTAGTAATGGTTTGTCTGATGGTTGGTTTAATAAAGCGATACGTCCGGTCACATGACTGGCAGCATGATAGAGATGTAATGGTTGCCAATTTTTTAAACATTCATTGGCTTCAACTTCAACCAGCACCTTATTAACCGCAAACACCGGCTGTTCACTTAACAACCAATCGCCACGAGAAATCTGTTTTTTGCTAATATCACCGGTCAGATTTAAAGCAATCCGCTCACCGGCTTGTGCCTGTGAAACCAGTTGATTTTGCGCATGCAATCGCCGAATTTTAACTTGCTTATCTATTCCGGTTAACCATAGGGTATCACCAATAGAAACTTGGCCAGACAAAGCTGTGCCAGTTACGACTATACCTGCACCTTTGACATTAAACACACGATCGATCGCTAAACGAAATCGATGACCAAGTTTGGCATGCTGGCCTATCTGACCGTGTAATATTTGCAAATGTGATCGCAATAAAGAAATGCCTTCACCAGTCAAGCTAGAAGTGACAAAACAAGGTACCTGCAACCAGCCATGCTCTGCCAACAATTGTGAAATTGCCAATTGTACCGCTTGAACCTGCTTAGCGGAGACACGATCAGCTTTAGTCAATACAGTAATTACCTGTGGGCGACCTATTAAACGTAAAATAGCCAGGTGTTCTCTGGTTTGCGCCATAATGCCATCATCACAAGCTACGATCAGCAATATATGGGATATGCCACCAATACCAGCCAACATATTAGCGAGAAACTTTTCATGACCGGGAACATCAACAAAACCGATTGAACTGCCATCTGCTTGGGGCCAATAGGCAAAGCCAAGATCAATCGTCATGCCGCGTTTTTTTTCTTCAGGTAAATGTAGTGTATTAATCCCTGTCAAGGCTTGAATCAGGGCAGTTTTTCCATGGTCAACATGACCCGCGGTAGCAAAAATCATTGTGTTAATAAAACCTGTAATAACTTAGCCTCATCATCAAGGCAGCGTAAGTCAAGCCATAAGCGGCCAGCGGAAATCCTACCAATAATTGGGGTAGCTAATTGTCGCCATTGACGAGACAACGAGACTAATTGATTATGTTTATTATTTTTAGGCGTAAATGTTATTGCCCAACTAGCCAGACGTTCATTTGGCAGTGAACCACTACCAATCTGGGAAAAACAGGCTTCATCGTTAACACTAAATTGGTCACCATAGTGATGCTTTATCGGCTCAATAAGCCGCCGGGCCAATTTGCGAATTTCCGCTTGCGGTCGTGTCAAAAAGTTAAGGGTGGGTAACGAAGTTGTCACTTTTTCGCCATGCTGGTAGATCCGCAATGTGGCCTCTAGGGCAGCTAAGGTCATTTTATCCGCTCGTAACGCGCGTTTTAATGGATGTTGTTGAATGGCGTCAATCCAACATTTTTTGCCCAAAATAATTCCTGCCTGTGGGCCACCAAGTAATTTATCACCTGAAATAGAGACCAGATCAACGCCTTGTGCCAGATAGTGTTGCGGCATAGGCTCAGCCGGTAAACCATATTGGGTCATATCAATCAAAGCACCACTGCCTACATCAATCGCAGTAGCAATGTTATATTCAGTACCAAGTTGAGCGAGTTGCTGACCTTCAACCTCAGCGGTAAAACCTAAGATACGGTAATTACTGGTGTGGACTTTCATTAACAGAGCCGTCTCTTCATTTATTGCACGCTGGTAATCTTGCAGATAAGTTCGATTCGTTGTTCCTACCTCCACCAGCTGACAACCCGCCTGTTTCATTACCTCTGGCACGCGAAATGCTCCACCAATTTCGACCAATTCTCCTCGCGACACAATAACTTGTCGTCCCGCTGCGATGGTTGCTAACATTAATAACACTGCGGCAGCATTATTATTGACAATACAAGCATCTTCCGCACCGGTTAGTTCACAAAGTAAATCAGCTATTATACGATCTCGATGTCCACGTACCGCGTCATCAAGCGTATATTCTAAAGTCACTGGATAGCGCATCACTCGAGTCACCGCTTCAATCGCTTCTTCTGCCATTAACGCACGACCCAAATTAGTATGTAACACTGTACCGGTTAAATTAAAAACTGGCCGCAAGCCAGAACTCTGCTGCCGTTGGAGTTGATGAGTAAGTGCAGCAATCCAATCACTTTGCCACACAGGTAAGCATTGCTGTTGTTTTATTTGCTCCCGTGCATGCTGCTGCATATTGCGTAATATCTTTGTTACTTGAGTTCGACCATAACCTTCTATCAAGGATAAAACCGACGCTTCATTCAGTAAATAATCGATGGCCGGTAACTGACGATATAATGAAGTAACATCTTTGGACATAACCGATTAAAACCTTAACTTATTCACAAGGAAATAAAAATGGATTAATACTGCTACGGGCAAATCCCTCTTCTTCCAATTTAGCATCCAGGATCAAGGAAGCCAGATCATCAGCAACCGCATCAACCTTCGCATCTTGTTCCTGATAAAGAATTTTTAAATAACTACCACAATCACCACAACTCTCAGCCTTAATCGCCGCATATTCACTGGCTAAAGACCAATAATCTAATTCTTTTGTTTGCTCACAATTACTACATTTTATCCGTACAACATGCCATTCAGTTTCACACAAATTACAATGCAAATAACGCAAGCCTTGATGGGTTCCTATTTGCACAACACTAGAAACTGGAATGCTGCCACATACTGGACAAAATTGACGATGTTCACCATTTTCAGCGGTTGCCTTACCTGGGATTTGACTGGCCATTTGTGCCCAAAACAAGGAAAGTGCCGCCCAAATAAAGAGCGCTTGTTCTGAGGGTACTCGGCTAAATTCACCATTGAGTAATGCTGTTGCCATCAACTCCAGTTCATGTATAGAAACTTTGGTCAAATTTTCTAATGCGGGCTTTACCTGTTCAGGTACCACCGGAACCAACTCAGCAATTAAAGAGGCAAATAATTTGTGCCAATGGTCAGTACGGATGAAAGTTTTACAATCTAATGGCGGTTTATTGGCTTTCATCGATTGTTGGAGGATAGCCTTGATATCCATCATCAAAGGATGTTTATAGAGTGCATTTTGTTGAGCGCGAGTAACATGAGCGGCAAATAGCAGATATTCACTAAATGGATTTTCTGGCGTCGCTAATGATTGAAAACGTTCAGCCCGGGATTGATATAGATTGTTTAAATCTGGAAATAATACCGGCGGGATATAACTGATGCCATTTTTGGCTAGCTCATTTTTACCTATCTCTTCTTTAGGTAAAATCCTAATGCTCATAGATGCACTCTCTTTAATGATTTATTTTACCATTATTGCCCAATAAATCTCAGAATAGACCAAAAGCGAACAGGGATCTATAAACGGCTTAATAACATAAAAAAGCAGAATATAATTATTCTGCCCCTGTTATTACTATTCGAAGAAACGCTGTTAACCGCTCTTTTCTTGCCGAGGCTTCTCTCTTCTAACAATCTCTCGATACCATCGTGGATGATGTTTTTTCGCCCATGCGCGGGTTACCCATCCTTCAACCATTGCACGAATAGAGCCTTTTACCCATATAGCGGCATAAATATGAATAATAATTGTCATTATTAGACCAATCGCCGCAACAGAATGAAGAAGCAAGGCCAAACGAATAATCGGGATGGGAAAATAGTCGGCAAAATAAGGCCGCCAAATAATAATACCGCTAACCAAAAGTAAAAACAGGCAAACGGTTGCTAGCCAAAATACCCCTTTTTGGCCTAAATTATATTGACCAACATCACCTGCTTCTTCATTTTTCAAAATTTTGCCAATATTTTTTGCCCAAACAATATCTTGTTTTTCAATAAAATTATGTTTGAAATATCTAACAAACATGCCAACAAATAGTACAAACATCACTGTACCCAACCATGGATGCAGCACTCTGGCAAGTTGTGGTGTCCCCAAAATATTCATCAACCAGTTTAGCGATGGAAAGAAAAAACCTAAGCCGCTAATTGCCGTAAATAAAAAAAAGATAACCATTAGCCAGTGATTGATTCTTACACTGGCAGAGTAGCGGATAATTTTTTCAGTCGGTTTTTTTATCATCAGTTATCCCCCTTTTTTTATTCACCAATTTCTCGCTTTTTTCTGACCTTGCATCATCTCTATTTGGCGGTTTTTGCGCTTCATCCTCATCAGAAACACGATTTGGCCCCACAGTCAGATAATGGAAAAATGCTGAGGCAAAAGTAACGGCAAACCCAACGGCAGCTAACGGTTTCCAGATATTTTTCCAAAAGGTGACGGTGGGACTGATAGTCGGATTATTGGGCAGACCATGATACAGTTCGGGCTTATCACCATGATGTAATACATACATAACATGGGTACCTCCGACACCTTGTGGATCATAAAGCGCTGCATTTTGATAACCACGGGTTTTCAATTCTTCAACGCGTTCAGCAGCCAGTTGTTTCATCACTGCTTTACTACCAAAATGAATTGCACCGGTCGGACAAGTTTTTACACAAGCGGGTTCCTGGCCGACTTCAACCCGATCAACACAAAGGGTGCATTTATAAACTCGATTATCCTCTTTATTTAATCCGGGGATATTAAAAGGACAACCGGCAATACAATAACCACAACCAATACAATGTTCTGAGTCAAAATCGACAATTCCATTGGCATACTGAATAATCGCACCTGCAGAAGGGCAAGCTTTCAAACAACCCGGATCCGCGCAATGCATACAGCCATCTTTGCGGATCAGCCATTCTAATTTTCCTTTCTCTTCAACTTCAGTAAAGCGCATCACCGTCCATGATTTGGCCGTTAAATCTAACGGGTTATCATAAACACCGACGTTATAACCAATTTCATCACGAATATCATTCCATTCAGAACAGGCTACCTGACACGCTTTACAACCAATACAGGTGGTTACATCAATTAGTTTTGCCACTGCCTCTTTATCACTGCGTACTTGAGGAGCAGGTGTCAGCGAATTAGTCGCAGAGCGGCGTATAATATCTTGAGAAGCCATCATCTACCTCCTTACACCTTTTCCACATTAACCAAAAACGCTTTAAACTCAGGTGTCTGAGTATTGGCATCACCAACAAATGGCGTCAGGGTATTGGCAATAAAGCCTTTTCGCGTCAATCCTTGAAAAGCCCAATGGATCGGAATACCAATCGTATCAATTTCGCGGCCATCCACCTTTAAAGTACGGATACGCTTAGTCACCACAGCCTTTGCTTTGATATAACCACGGTTAGAACTTACCTTAACAACATCGCCTGCTTTGATACCTTTTTTCTCTGCCAATCGTTCACCAATCTCAACAAATTGTTCGGGTTGAATAACCGCATTCAAATGCGCATGTTTTGTCCAAAAATGAAAATGTTCAGTTAAGCGATAAGTTGTGCCAACATAAGGAAATTTCTCAGCATTACCCAATGCTTTAAGATCGTCAGCAAATAGGCGTGCCGCAGGATTAGAGATAACATTCGGATGTAAAGGATTGGTTCCTAACGGAGTTTCAAAAGGTTCATAATGTTCAGGAAAGGGGCCCTCTGCCATTTTATCTATGGCAAATAAACGACCTAACCCTTCCGGTTGCATAATAAACGGCCCAACACCGGTATCTGGCGCGGCAGTGCTATAATCAGCGATATCAATGCCTGCCCATTTGCTACCATCCCATTGGATTAATTGACGTTTAGGATCCCAGGGGTTACCAGCTGGATCTGCGGATGCTCGATTATAAAGGATCCGGCGATTAGCTGGCCAAGCCCATGCCCAACCCAATGTATTACCTAAACCAGAAGGATCGGCATTATCACGACGCGCCATTTGATTACCCGCCGGCGTCCAACTACCGGCAAAAATCCAACAACCACTGCTGGTGGTACCATCATCGCGTAATTGCGCAAAAGCGGAAAGTAACTGACCTTTTTTTACCAGAAGATTACCCTGGGTATCAGTCAAATCTGCCAACGCATAACCATTACTTTCTTGCGCAATCTCTTCCGCTGTTGGACGATAGGGATCATAATAATTCCAGCGCATGTTCAATAACTGCTCAGGTACTGCGCCACCTTGTTGTTGATAAAGCAGACGTAAACGATGAAAAATTCCGGCTAAAATTTCACCATCGCCAAGGGCTTCTCCTGGTGCATCCGCACCTTTCCAGTGCCACTGTAGCCAACGAGCGGAATTAACAATCGAGCCATTTTCCTCGGCAAAACAGCAGCAGGGTAAACGAAAAACTTCGGTCATGATTTCTGCTGGCTGCACATCGTTAAATTCACCATGATTTTGCCAGAAACAAGCGGTTTCGGTATTTAATGGATCAATAGTGACTAAAAATTTTAATTTGGACAATGCACTAATAATTTTATTTTTATTGGGGAAAGAAGCTAGTGGATTGAAGCCCTGACAAATATAGCCATTAACTTCACCCTTATTCATCATGTCAAAATATTGCAGAACATCGTAACTTTTATCCCACTTAGGTAACCAGTCAAAGCCCCAATCATTCTCTTTTTGCGCCTTATCGCCATAAAAGGTTTTCATTAGACTAACAAAAAATTTAGGGTAGTTACTCCAATAATTAACCTGACCAGGGAGGGTCTGTTTTGGTGTATTTGCAGCTAAATAACTAGCTAAGGTGCTATGTTTTTCCGATGGTAAGGTCATATAACCGGTTAAACTTTGCGACAGCAGGCCAAGATCGGTCAAACCCTGGATATTGGAATGTCCCCGTAAAGCATTAACTCCACCACCGGCCATTCCCATATTACCTAACAGTAGCTGGATCATCGCCATGGTGCGAATATTTTGCGCACCGATGGAATGTTGTGTCCAACCTAATGCATAGAGAAAAGAAGCGGTTTTATCTTTTTCGCTGGTTTCAGCAATATATTCACAAACCTTGATAAAATCTTCTTGTGGAGTTCCACAAATATTGGCGACCACTTCTGCTGTATATCGATTGACGTGCGACTTAAGTAACTGCCAAACACAACGTGGATGTTGTAGTGATTCATCTCGTTTTGCAAAACCGTTGCTATCTAATTCATAATTCCAGGAAGTTTTATCATACTGGCGATTTTTAGCGTCATAACCACTAAATAACCCATCGTCGAAATGATAATCATCCCGCACAATTAAATTGGCATTGGTATAAGATCGTACATATTCACTATTAATTTTATTATTATTTATCAAATAATTAATAATACCAGATAAAAAGGTAATATCGGTACCTGAACGGATAGGAGTATAAAAATCTGCCACTGATGCAGTACGAGTAAAACGCGGATCAATGACAATCAACTTGGCTTTATTGTGGATTTTTTCTTCGATGGCCCAACGGAATCCGACCGGATGAGCTTCCGCCGCATTACCACCCATTACAATGATCAGGTCGGCATTTTTAATATCAACCCAATGGTTTGTCATGGCACCGCGACCAAATGTTGGAGCAAGACTTGCTACCGTTGGCGCATGTCAGACACGAGCTTGGTTATCAACCGCTAACATTCCCAGAGCCCGACAAAATTTCTGGGTAATAAAACCGGTTTCGTTACTACTGGCCGAGGCACACAGCATACCTGTTGTTAACCACCGATTAACTGTTGTCCCAGCCGCATCTGTTTTAATAAAGTTCGCATCCCGATCGGCTTTCATTAACTTAGCAATCCGATCAAATGCTTCTTGCCAGCTAATACGCTGCCACTTATCAGAGCCTGGCGCTCTATACTCAGGAAATTGCAGACGACTTTCACTATGAATAAAGTCGATTAGTCCAGCGCCTTTCGGACACAAAGCGCCTCGACTGACCGGATGGTCTGGATCGCCTTCTATGTGAAATATGCTTTCTTTGGCATTCTTAGCACCATCACCAAGACTATACATTAATAATCCACAACCAACTGAACAGTATGTACAGGTATTTCGGGTTTCCCTAGCACGTAATAGTTTATATTGACGCGCAGAAGCTAATGCTGTTGTTGGAGCAAAACCCAAAGCAGCAATCGTTGTACCTGCCATACTGCCAGCACAGATCTTAAAGAACTGTCTTCTGCTGACTTGCATTAAAAATCTCCTCATTCACATTACTGACATTGATTTCCATAAGATAAAAAAGTAAAACAGGTCATTATATTTTTAATACCGATCTTTTTTGTCGGATTAAATTGTATTGATAATAATTAATGTAATCTCTTTTAATGTATTATAGTATTAGGAATTCGGCTAATGAGTAATTTTTATGCAACTGAAATGAAGGAAGATGTCGAAAAAACCGGAGCATCTGAAATAAAAGTTTGCAAAAAGGGAAATTTAAACCTTTTTAATCTGGATAAAGTTGCACAAGAAGTTCCTATCGCCATGATCTACAATGGCATCTCTCATGTCGTTATGATGGCAAGCCCAAAAGACTTAACGCTATTTGCCTTGGGTTTTTCACTGTCTGAAGGCATCATCCAATCTGTTGAGGAAATTCGTGATATCAATATAAATAACTATGGCTCAAAGGGCATAGAATTAAATATTGAACTATCACCTCGCCAGTTTATGGCATTGAAAACACAACGACGCAATCTAACGGGTCGTACTGGCTGCGGTATTTGTGGTACAGAACAACTTAGCCAACTGTTTCGCCCAATTGATCCTCTTCCTTTCACGCAATCATTTTCACTAAATTATCTGGATCAGGCTTTATCACAATTAAATACGATCCAAAAAATTGGCCAATTAACCGGTTGCACGCATGCTGCGGCTTGGATAACCCCAACCGGCGAGCTAGCTGGAGGCTGTGAAGATATCGGCCGTCATGTTGCCTTTGATAAACTTATCGGCATGAAAAGCCGTGAAAAATGGCAAAACGGCGCGGTGTTAATCTCAAGCAGAGCAAGTTATGAAATGGTACAAAAAGCAGCAACCTGCGGAGTAGAAATTCTATTTGCTATCTCAGCCGTCACTTCACTTGCGGTTGAAATGGCACAAAATTATCAATTAACGTTAGTTGGATTTTGTCGACCAGGTAAAGCCACCATTTTTAGTTACCCCGAACGCTTAACGTAATAATTAAATTTAAAAATATTATTTACATTCAATAAATATCATTAAATAAATAGAACCAAATATTTTATAAAATAATTTGTTTCTATTTATTGCATTATTTTTTTAATTGAGATCACATTTTTAAATTTAAATTTTTAATACTTAATAACCACTAATATTAAAAAATAAAATTAAATCATACCGCTATTAAATTCCTTAGTTATATATTTATTTCCCTCACAAGCAAATGATAATAATTATCATTTACTTGGGTTCTTTTTTACTTTAAGGTTTATTTCAGGCAAAACTTTATTTGTCTATGCCATTTTTTGTCAAATAAAAATTAATATTTTTACAAGGAATTAAAAATGAAGAAATTAAATATTATTACCTTGCTAACACTATTAATTGGATATATTGGCTTTAGCCAGGCAATAACCGGTTATAATAAATCAAATACCTCTAATGATAATCGTCTAATTATTGGTGAAATAGAAGAAGCTTCTAATCGCTTTCATAAAGCCAAAAAAGGTGATTCCGCTATTGGTTTAACTGATTTACATGGGAGTAAAAAAATCGGCTTTCCCGGTTTAGCAATGATCTCTCCCAAAGATGATAATAACGTTTATAAGCTTGGTGGTACCAGCTCTTCCCACCACCCCAATATGGGTTCATTTGCATTTGCCAAACTGGACGATGTTGATGTTTTCTTCGGTGAATGGGCACAAGATAATGATATGTCTTCTGCCTCTCACACCGCTTACTATGCCGGTAAAGACATTACGACAGAGATGCCAAATGCCGGTACCGCTACCTATGCTATCAAAGGGATCAACGATTATTCTAACAATGGTTTTATGACCGGTGAATTAACCGCAGATTTTGCCGAAAACAGCTTGAAAGGTTCATTTAGTCATAGTGCATTAACCATGAATATTGATGCAGATATTAAAGAGAATGGCTCTTTCAGCGGCAAAGCTTCTGCTGATTCAATTGAAGGAACCACCACAGGCCACTTCTTTGGTGATAATGCCAACTATTTAGCGGGTATTACTCAATTTGAAAATAATCATCAATTAGATACCGCTTTTGCCGGCACTAAACAATAATTGATTTTTTAAATTTAAAAAGAGCATGGAAACCCTATGCTCTTTTTTGTTATGGAAATAAAAATGACTAACAGGAAACGATTAATTATAATCCTATTTATTTCTTATTTTTTTCATATAAAATTAACTATCGCTAATTCATTGATAATAAATAATACACAAGTGAATAAAATAAATAATAAAAATTATATTACTAATATTTTTATTGCTATTAATAAAAAAGATTGGCAACAAGTTGAAGGTTATTTAAATAAATTAATAAAAAATAATTATCACGATAAGAGTTTGATCTATTTTATTCAGGTTTGTTTATCATATAAAAATCGAGAGCCTCAATCTGCTATGCACTATTTATCCCAGGCGATAACAATAAATCCTCACTTTACGCGTGCCAAGCTCGATTTAAGTTATATTTATATTGAAAACCGAATTTATCATAAAGCAAAGTCATTATTAAATGAATTAATAGCACAGCAAGATTTACCTGACTTGGTTAAGAAAAAAATAAAATATCTTCTCATTCTGGTTAATAATAAAAATCCTTTCTTTGCCACACTTTCACTAGGTTACCACCTAACAGATAATCTGAATAAATCGCCTGGTAGCCCAGCAGAGTGCTTACAAAAAAATAGTGCTGGTGATTGCCGATTAACTCGTAAAACGCCGAAAAAAATTACCTCATCAGGCTTTTCTTTATTCGGTTTGACCCAACAGTCATTTATGTTGCAAGAGCCTCATGCGATTTTTATTCGCCTAACGGCAAATGGTCAAATCTATCGGCAAAACAACACCTATAATGGCTATCAAGCTAATATCTACACTGGCTACCATTTTCAATCATCATACCATTATTTATTAGCCGGCCCCTTAGTGGGTTATGAACAAGGGGCAGAAGATCCAAATGCCTATGAAATAGGCGGAAAAATTGAGTGGCGTTATCATCCTGATATGGCCGCTAAATTAGATTTTGTTTTAAATCACCAAGTTAAATGGAAAGACTATTACCAAGGACAACATAATAATGGCCTGAAGCACGAAACTTCTTTTTCCATTAATTATCCTTTCAACAATATGAATTGGTATCTCTCTTTGGGTTTTTCCCAACATTTCCATCAATGGCAAATAAACGATTACCACCGCTATGATATTAGTGGCGGCGTTAAATTTAGGTCATTACCTTATCTGGAAACCAGTCTTTCATCACTTTGGAATCAACATCAATTTAAACATTTTGATAAGCGATTAGGTGCCAAGCGACGTGATACAGAATGGATCTATGCAATTAAATTAAAACTAACCATAAAAATTATTGGCTTCACACCCTCTATTACCTTTTTTCATCGCAACAATAATAGCAATGTCGGCTGGCTTTATCGCTATCAAAAAAACGATCTGCAACTCAATTTTGAACGTTATTTTTGATTGTTAATTTAAAAATTATTTTAGGTAAGGAAATCATGTATTTTTTAAACTGCCGCCAAAAACCGATAGCATTTGCTATATCACTTGCTACTTTAATTATCCCCGCTATTAGCTATGCTGAACAGCCATCTTCGGACAAGCAAGCAAACACGGAAAAAAAACATTTAGGTAAAATTCAGGTTTCTGATATGTCACAACAAGATGAACATGGTTATGACAATATCTACGATAAAAATATTTCCAACATTTATATTGGCAAAGAGATGATAGAACGTTTCAAGGGGGCTTCCCCTGCCAATCTGTTTCAATCTACGCCGGGTGTATATAGCGGTGAAGCACGTAATGGCGCGGCAATCGATCCCAATATTCGTGGCATTCAAGGGCAAGGACGGATCCCCTTAACTGTCGATGGTACTGAGCAATCAATTACAGTAACCCGTGGCTACAATGGTGCCAATAACCGAAACTATCTTGATCCTAATTTAATTAGTTCAATTGAAATTGAAAAAGGGCCTTCGCTATCACGTCATATTAAAAGTTCGATCGGCGGTGGCATTACTATTAAAACAATTAATATTAATGACATTCTGCCAGCAAATGAAAACTTTGGTTTCGCGGTTAAATTAGAAGGTAGCAATAACGCGATTAAGCCGCAACTCAAAAATTTACCATTAGGCGAGGACTATCGTAATCTTCCTGGAGGAATGAAATCTTATGCCTTTTTATTTGATGATCCTTTAATCAATATCCATCCCCATCATTACCATGATAGAAAATTAGGCGGTTTGGATGATTATGCTTATCGGGTTGCCATTGGCTTGCGCCAAGAGAAATTTGATTTATTGCTGGCCTCAAGTTATCGCAATAAAGGCAACTATTTTGCCGGTACCAGGGGAGCAAATCGTTATCGTTATTCGCTTACTAATGAGAAGAAAAAAGAATTTACCAACCCTAGAATAATAATCGATCCTTATATGCCTTTTGTTGCCAATATTTATCATCCAGGCAAAGAAGTGCCTAACACGTCCAACATGATGAAATCGCTGTTGCTAAAAAATAATTGGCATCTGGCTGATGATTTAACGGTTAATTTTACTTATCGCGATTCCCGACTGGAATTTGGTGATATTATGCCCTCTCGACTGGGTTTTGTTGATGTCGAACATAATTTGGTTCCGCAATGACCTTTAGCTCAGGTGCACCAAAAAGCCGGTAGTGCCAGCCTTAAATACCAACCGCTTGATAGTCGATGGTTCGATTTTTATCTGAGTGCTTGGTTTAATCATACTGATGCAAATACCAATAGTGCAGGCGGCTACCCAAGAGCCCCAAAGGACAGAGATGCTGATTGGGATACTAACACCTTCTATAAGTTTGGCACCGCAATTAAAAATCCCACTATTGATGGTAGTTTAATCAATAGCGCTAATAATAGTAATGAAAATAATCGCTGGGGTTTGGACATTAGTAATATATTTACCCTGACACCTAATTTAAATCTTACCCTGAACGGCCGCTTTCAGAATGAAAAATTAATTAACCATACGGAATATACTGGTGTAAGGGTTAGTTATTTCCAATATCCAGGCAAAGAAGGCCGTCGGCAAGAGTATCAACTGGGGTTTAAATTCGACTGGCAACCGGTGGAATTCTTAACTTTCTCCGCCGGCGCCAATTATGTGACTTATTGGTCAATTGATGATCTAGTCAATAGAAAAAGAACTGAAAAAATAAGCGGCTACCAAAAGAGCGGCTATCTTGCCGGCTATAATGTACCCTTTTTTCAATCAGTTAATCAACAAGATTATGACAATGATGCTTATGCCGATGACTGGAAGAAACGAATAAAAAAACTAGCTGCCAACAAACACCATATTTATAAGACAGAAATAGCTCGATTAACAGAGGCCTTAGCCGATAATAAAAATCAACTTAATGAGCAGCAAAAAATAGCGCTAACAAACAATATCGATAAATTAAAAAAACAACGTATCGAGCTAACGCTGGCAACAAGAAAACAGTATACACAACAAGATGAATACCTGATTCAGATAGGTACTAACAAGCAAGTGCAAAAACCCGATATAAATGGAACCAATTATCGACCAAAATCGATTACCTTACTTTACAACCCTAACGATGGAAAATTGCATAAAAAGGATAACCCTTTCTTTAACGGTAAAATAAATATAGATGAAGAAACGATTGATGCTAAAACTGGAAAACGGTAAAACGCTATTATTCTGATCAGATTACAGATGGGGATAAAATTCTTGTTGCTCGGCCAGAAGACACGCTATGGCAAAAAGAGAAAAAACGCAAAGATCACGGTATTGCCCCTGTCCTCTCAGCGGGCATATCGATCACGGATGATTTAAGTGTTTATCTTCGTTATGCCGAATCAGTCAGAATGCCCAGCTTATATGAAGACGGCGTTGGCTTTTCCGACGAACGTCGAATTGTTATGGGTGAAAAAACCAAACCGGAACGCGCTAAAACACAAGAATTTGGTATTCACTATAATTTGGCAAATCTATTAAAAACAGAAAAACACGCTGATATTAAATTAATCTATTTTGACACCACGATAGAAAACGTATTCGATCGTGATATGGCATATAATTTTACCCAAATGGATAGACAGTTATTATCCGGTATTGAAATACAGACGCGTTATGATAATGATTTTATTTTTAGTGATATTAGTTACGTTTATAATATAAAAAATAAAGTTTGTGATCTTAATACCAGTCATTATTTAGATCCTTATAATCAACACAATATTCCAGAATGTATTGATGGTGGTTTTCCGGGTGGTTTTTTACGTACTGCAATTCAACCTAAATACTCCCTGAATATGAATTTAGGTGCTCGTTTATGGGATAAAAAAATCAAAATTGGCAGTCGATTTACCTATCATAGTAAAGCAGAAAATCGTGATGAAAAGCATTTGATGATAATTAAACCTAATTCCTATTTAGGTACGAATAATAATCCAATGCGTTGGGATCCAATTTTTACAATTGATGCCTATGTGGATTATAAAATTAATGACAATATGTCAGTAGAATTAACCGGAACCAATTTAACTGATGAATATTATCTCGACCCGTTAACTCGCTCTATGATGCCTGCTCCGGGAAGAACTTTTAAACTTAGTTTTAATAGTAAGTTTTAATTAAATAAACAATAACACAACCATATTAAACCAACTAAAATATTGAGATAAAAAATTATGATAAGACTGTTAGCTTATATTGTATTATCTATTATTTTACATATTGCTTTAATATGGCTGTGCTTATCGACTTCGGCTAATTCTACGCCGACATTAGCCAGTCACCATAATATTTCTCCTAATACAACAATTACCTTGATCTCAGCCAGTATAGAAACTACATCAGAAATAAATAGATCTTCTAGTGAATCGCTACCAATTATTCTACCTGATTCACCAGTAAATCCAGTACTAGCCGTTGAGCAGAAACAAGAAAAAATCAATAATAAAAAGAAAATAACAGCGGTCAAAAAAACTAATAATAAAACTTTCTCAGAAACCAAGAAGGAAATAAATAAGAATAAGAATCCATCGGTTTATCCCGCAGAGAATTTCAACGGCAATAATGACACCACCATGCAAGGCGGGGCTCTAAATCATGATCCTTCTCAAATAAAGGTAGGTGAACAAAAAGAAGGTGAACGCTATTATTCACTAGTCAAACAAGAAATTGAGCGCAATAAAATATATCCCCGTCAAGCCAGAAAAAAACGCCATCGTGGGCGAGTATTATTACAATTTAATATTAATACTGACGGTAGCTTATATGACGCTAAAATCATTCGCTCTTCTGGTTTCAATACCCTTGATAAGGCCGCATTAACGGCCATTGCAAAGAGTCGTTCGATCGGACCTAAGCCTGTTCATATAAGTTCAACCATGAGTACCGAAGTAGAGTTCAACCTAGATAGAAATTAAATATAATACTACTTAATAAGCAACCTACATTTTAATCTCTTTTTGAACTAAATGAAGAGTGAGTACCTACAAGAATTCAACTAGGATCTGTTTTAACCGTGGCCGACTGTGCCGTTGTTAACTGAGCCAACACAGCTACCATTAATTGATAAAAAAATAAAACGCACAACAAGGAAAGAAGTGCGTTTTTGATGTCGATTAACTTACTGAAATTAAGACTAAATTTATTATTTTTTTAACTGTTTATTCTACTTAGTAAATATCACATACTTGTACGATCATTTAATAATGATTACTTTTACTACTTTGCCCATTAGTATTTCATTACTTGTATCGATATAAAATCGATAAATTAATCCCTTTTATGTTATTTATACATCCCTTAGCTTTATTATTAATATTTTTTCATCGTCAAAAACGGTTATTCCTGGTTTTATTTTTGCTAACTTAAATTTACCTCGTTAGAATCAATATATCCGTACCTCTATTTTCTCCATCGTTTTTTAAATTTAAAATATAAATATACCCTGGTGTTGGCAAAAGCCTTTAAACTAACTATAAGATTTTTAAATAAAAAACCGCTAAACTTATAATAAAAACAAAGCTGTTATATCTTCTTTTGTTAACTACATTAAACAAATTCTAAGTTATAAAAAAGGTTAATAATTAGCCTTGATTATTAGGTGATTTTCTGCTAATAGAATAAACCAAATTACTTTAATGCCAGTAAAATAACACGATGATTGAAAGATAAAACTAAACCTAAAATTAACATAAAACCTTAAAATATATAAAAAATCTAACATCATCAATTCATTGATTAAAAACTAAAAAAACATGATAAAAAAGATTTATAACATGAATAACTAATTGATATACACAAAATTTAAAAATATTTTTTAGCAACAAACAACAAGGATGATACTAATATGAAATTTATACTTACCGATAAAGAAAATATTGCAGAAGAAAATACTATCATCGATAGTCTGTGGAAACATAACTCCAACTTTACCACTGTAGATATGCATCCGCTAAGAGTGACTTTAATGGATAATGAAAACATTGTTGGTGGCTTGATTGCCAGAACATGGTGGGGTGGCTTAGATATCCAATATCTATGGATAGCAGAAAACTACCGAAAAAAGGGCTTTGGAAAAGATTTAATGAATAAAGCAGAAAATGAAGCAATAAAAAGAAAGTGCCATATGGCCTATGTTGATACTTTTGACTTTCAAGCTGTTAATTTTTATAAAAAATTAGGCTATAAGGAATATGGCCACTTAGACAAATTTGCACACTGTTACACCCGCTATTATTTATCAAAGCCGCTTAAAAGCACAGATGTTTGCTAAATGGGTTAACTGTAACGACTAATCTACTATTACTATTTGGAGCGACCAGCTAATTATGTTATGAGTGGTCGCCATTATTACAATTTTTTCCGTTGTTAACTGTTATTTATCTTTTAATTATACTTAATAAACCGTAAATAATACTTGCAGCGAGGAGAGAATTAACCGTTGGTATACCTGTTTCCACTGTTATGCCAAGAATACTGGCTATTACACAGGCGAAAACAGCATTCCAACCAATTAAAGGTGTATCTTTATTGGCTGGGATTTTCTCCCCTTGTAGCGTTTCCTTAAGAATATTTCTATGAGTCTTTATAATAAAATAATCCGTTAGCATAACACCAACTATTGGCGGAAAAATAACCCCAAGAATAGTCAAAAAACCAACAAACCTGTCTAAAATACCTAAAACAGAAAGAGTTGTACCAATAATACCAATGGATAAAGTCAGAATTGTGTAATTAACTTTTTTGCCCGTCAATATTGAAATTGAATTGGCAATACTCAATGACGATGAATAAAGATTAATATCATTAACCCGCAAAGTAGAAAAGATGACTACTAATAAACCAATACCTCCAGCCGTTTGCGTCATAATGGTTACGACATCTGCCGTATTTTGTGCCCTGGCTAATAATATTGCCAGTCCATTAATAACAAATTCACCAAGAATAATTGATACCATAACCATCCAAAATACCTGACGACTATTTTTTGAGTATCGACTCATATCTGGCGTAATAAGAGTGGCAACGATACATCCTCCCATGATTAAAGTAATTGCAGAAGATAAGGTTATCGTTTCACCACTAGGAACTGACTGAATCAAATCCATCATATTATGATGCTCAAGAATTCCTGCTGAGATAAATAAAATCACGATGACAAAAAAAGGAACCGCAATCCAAGCAGTAAATCGTAATGCTTTAAAACCAAAAGCAACTAAGATCGTCAAAAATAAACCAGATAATGTAGCTGACCATTCAAAGCCTAATTTATTGCCTAAAGCATAATTAAGTCCTTTAGCAAAGACAGCATTTTGTACTCCAAACCAACCGACCAAGCTAATGGCTATTGTAAGGCTGACCAAAACTGAACCAATACGCCCAAAACCACACCATCTGGCTAAAAGACTACTGGATAACCCTTCTTTCATTCCCGCAAAGCCTAAAGCAAAGGTAATAACGCCAAAAATAATACTACTAATGAAAATAGCTAAAAAAGCGTCAGTTAAAGTCATTGAATTACCTAGTACTGCGCCTAGCATAAATTGATCTAACGCAGTTAACATTCCAGCATGAACTAATGTAACACTCAGAAATGATAAACGTATATTAGTGGGAACACGACTTGTTGGATAGTTATCTATTAAGTTCATATAATTAATTCACTTTGTTATGAAAAGAACACCTGGAGTTAAAAAACGTTCAGGTATAAAGTTATCAAGAGAATAAGTTTTACAGTATTCAATAAGTTGTCTGGCTGAATTAACACCCGTTTTTTGATAAATAACCTGTAATTTATGATTTACTGTTATAGGTGAGAGGTTTAAATATTTCGCTATTTCTTTACTACCGAGTCTTTGTTGAAGCAAAAATATTATTTCAAGTTCTCGTTTGGAAAAAAAACAGCTTTCTTGATAAGTTTTTAATATATTGACAGCTTTTTTTCATGATAGATCAATGGGTTTATATTAAGTATTTTTTTTGCATTCCATAAAATTGCAATACATTGTTTATCTTTATTTAAAATAGGTATTTTTTCACTGATATAAGGTATTAAGATTGGACTCCCATTCCAGTAATCTATTTCAATTACTCTCGTCGTAGAAGATTCAATTTTCGTTAATTCGTCATGTTCTTTAAACACCTGAAATAATTCACTCCAAGTAGTAGGAAATGCTTTATCCATTTTACCTTCGATAGAAAAATTTTTTGGTGTATTTGTGAAGAGACGAGCAGAATTATTCATATAAATATGTTCTGACTTTATACTTTTAATTCCCCAAGGTTCATCTAGATTTTCTACCATCGTAATAATTGAATCGATAATATTAATGGATTTATCATTGATATTATTGCTCATCAACACCTCTTAATAACTTAGGTAAATAATATCATATGTAATTTCATAAGGTGATAAGATGGATTTGAAAATAGTTTTTTTTCAAAAAATATTTAATTTTATAATCCTAAATTTTAACTTTCTTTCTCACATTAAAAAATAACATTAAGATTATTAAATCGAAATAGTCGTTCACAGCAAAATAATTTTTTTATTAAGTAATACATTCAATATCAATGCTTCTATTGGAAAGCTTTTATGCTATCGCAATAATAACTTGACAAGATTGCAGATGGATGAGGCTCTAAAGCAGCAATAATACACTTTTCACCCATTGAAAAAAGGCGAATAAGTCTATTTTTTAGTATCTTTGAGTTTAATCCGAATTTATGGGAAATAGATGATAGAGTTATATTTTCTTGTAATGCAGCAACAAAGTTAGCGCCGTGCCAGTTATAGCTAAAATCAAGCATTTTTACTATCCCTTTTCTTTTGGAGGCGATCCAGATAAGGTTTGCAGACCGGCACTAACTCCGGCGAGCCTTTCGGCTCCCCTACCTGAACCGCCATAAAGGGCGCTACAAGTAGCACTGGTAAAACTTTTTACCAGTGTGTTAGTGAACAAGGCTGCAAAACCTCGGTTATTAGCGTCTACCAATAACGATATTACTTTAGCTGATTACGAATTATGACTCAATAGTTAATTAAACAATTTACAACTTTACGTAAAAGTGCAAAATTGTCTTCATATATTTATTTTATCAAATAGTATGTTGTTAATTTAACATCACGGTTTTACTGTTAGATTATGCTAGTCCCTTGGCCTGATTTCCGCTTTTTCTGCTAGCCTGATAATTAAAAACTAATTTTAAAAATATTAAATTTTTTCATTTTTATTGATTTAATTAATGAATTAACATTTTAATATATTTATCTGCGAGCAAAACCTCTTAATCCATTAAACCTTTATAATCAGTCAACCATTCAAACAATTACCCATTTTTATCCACTTTGATATTCATCAATGCCAATTTAGTCACTTATTGGTTGTTAGATACTTTTCGATCGAACAATTTAAGCATGTCCCGCGCAGCCTGTCGGTCCGCCGCCATTGCCGTTACAACTAAATCTGCACCATGCACGGCATCTCCACCGGCAAATATTTTATCGTTGCTAGTTTGTGTCAACAAACGTCCTTGACCGCCGGTTTGGATCAAACCCCAATCATCAAGGTTAATATTGTGTCCCTGTAACCATGGCATATCATGTGGCTGAAAACCAAAAGCAATGATTAACACATCGACCGCCAGTTCAAATTCTGAGCCGGCAATCAGTTGCAGTCTTCGCCGTCCATCTTTACCTGGCTCCGCCAACTGAACACGCGTAAGTTTTACTGCTGATACTTTTCCAGTATCATCTAGCACAATGTGCTGAGCTGAAACGTTAAATAAGAATTCAACACCTTCTTCTCGTGCATTAATCACCTCTTTTTTCGAACCAGGCATGCTAGCTTCATTGCGTCGATAAGCACAGGTTACACTGGCAGCATTAAGTCGTACTGCCGTACGCAGACAATCCATTGCAGTATCACTGCCTCCTACCACCACCACTTTTTTATCGGTTATATCAACCCAAGGATAGCGAGGATCATCGTCTAATCCCATCACCTGCCGCGTGCTGGCCGTCAAAAAATCTAGCGCCTGTATCACGCCTGGCGCATGCTCATTTTCCAACCCAATGTTCATCAAACCATACGTTCCTGTACCGAGGAAAATAGCATCATAATCATTAGTCAACGTAGAGAAAGGGATATCCTGACCAATTTCGCAATTAAGATGAAACTAAATACCCATCTCACTGAAGATATTGCGTCTTGAGCTCAATAACTGCTTATCAAGTTTGAAAGGGGGGATACCAAAAGTTAGTAATCCACCGATCTCGGGATGACGCTCATACACATCAGCCTTAACCCCCGCTCGTGCGAGGATATCAGCACAACCTAGACCAGAAGGTCCTGCACCGATTATCGCTACTCGTTCCGAACGCGGAATTACTTGCGATAAATTTGGTCGCCAGCCTTGTGCCAGTGCAGTGTCAGTAATATAGCGCTCCAAATTTCCAATAGCGACCGATCCACTATGTTGTTTCAGAGTACATGCTCCTTCACATAACCTATCTTGTGGGCAAACACGACCACATATTTCTGGTAAAGAACTAGACTGATGGCATAATTCCACCGCGTCCATAATGTTTCCTTTACTGACTAACTGAATGAAATCTGGAATGTGGTTATGTAAAGGGCATGTTAAGTTGCAATACGCTTTTTGTGCGCAATAGAGGCAACGTGTGCTTTCATAAAGAGCTTGCTGCTCATCAAGTCCAATATAAATCTCGACAAAATGCTGAATACGTTGTTGAGCAGAAACTTTCTGCGCCCCTTTTCGCAGCGGCTTATTTAATATCTGTTTACGCTGCGGCTGTTTTTCGAACTGGCGAAAATCTCTGCTATCTATCGTCCTTTGTTGTCTCTCTTGGCGCAAAGTTAACAACGTCTGCTCATCAACAATCCTTAATGCTTGCGTGGGACAATGTGTCACACAAGCTGGCTGGCCTGTATTTATTGTCTGACACATATCACATTTTTGCGCCAGGACGATATCTGAATCCACTGCCAGTACCATATCAATAGCGCCGAACGGGCAGGCTATAATGCAACTTTTACAACCGATACAGCGAGTTTGATCAAGCTGAACGGTTGCGTTAACAAAAGATAATGCATTCACCGGACAACTGGTAATACAAGGTGCGTTATTACAATGACGGCAGGTTACCGCAATACTGTTTTTTGCCTCGTTCAATACTCTGATACGCGGGACAAATTCACGTGTGCTCCGTGGCCAACATTGATGATTATGAGCAACCACACAGGCAATTTCACAAACATGACAACCGATGCATTCACTTGGATCAGCAATAATCATTTTATTCATTCGCTCTCCTAGCTGGTAAGCTCAGGTATATTGTTCCAATAAGGATGCAATAATTGGGCAAACTTTTTTAATAATTTATGCTTAACTTAGAATTTTGCGATTTACATCAAAAAGTTGCCTTTATCATGTTTAGCACTCTTCATTTTTTTGTCATAAAGTATTCTCACTTTGAGAATCACGTATCACAGTGAAACAAGAAAATATCGCTTTTCGACTAGTAAAAGCCAGATAAAAGTAAATTTTGCCGCTGATCCAAATAATATCGCTCACAGCTTTAACACTAAGTTGAAAACAAATAGTCGTAATCAGCCACTTTTCTTATATTCTCAAGATGAGAATTAGCCTCAAGTATAAAATATGATTATCTGGTCCGTTTTTAACAATACTTTGCCATTCCCCAGCCTAGCCACCAACAAAACGTGACTTAATTCACGAATGACACCAACACTTTTACCTCTTTATTCATATTGGCATGGGTTACGCATAGTTATTGATATTTGCTGAAATGCTGATTGGATCAATTTAGATTAGTTTGTATGCCAAATACTGTTCTAATATGCACATTAACTGTTCTTTCCAAACACCGATCAGCCCGGTTAACGAAGTACTCACCAACAGGAGTGATGTAACTTTATGAAAGGATCTGTTCTCTCCAAGCACCAATCAGCCCCAGTTAACGAAGTCCTGCCCATTGGGCAAATGATACTTTACGGGCTGCAACATGTCTTAGTGATGTATGCAGGCGCAGTCGCCGTTCCATTAGTTATCGGTAATGCTGTTGGCTTACCCGTTGAGCAAATTATTCTATTAATTAGTACTGATCTGTTTATCTGTGGTATAGCGACCATTGCCCAATCCTTCGGCTTTGGCTCATGGATTGGCTGTCGCTTGCCATTAGTGCAAGGCTGCACATTTGCCGCACTGGTTCCCATGATACTAATCGGTAAACAGTATGGCATTAGCGGCATTTCCGGCGCCGTAATTATCGCGGGATTATTCACGCTGATATGCTCACCCTGGATATGCCATCTTGTGCGCTTTTTCCCTAAAGTTGTCATGGGTTCGATTGTAACACTGATTGGACTTTCACTGATGCCGGTAGCAGGCAATTGGATTATTAGCGGCAATAATGGGGGCATTCTTCCGCTTGTCATGGCGGCACTGACACTCATTATTATTCTTCATATTTATCATTTTATGACTGGAATGATTAAAAATATTGCGGTGCTTCTTGGTTTAATAGGTGGTACGGTTATTTGGAGTTTCTTTCTGCCCCTTGATTTTCATTTCGTTAATTCAACGCCTTGGGTTAATTTTCCCAAAATCATGTGGCTGGCTAAGCCAGAATTTCACATTATTCCAGTCGCATTGTTGTCTATGGTTATGGTGGTAGTGATGATAGAAACCATGTCATCAATGATAATGATTGGTGATATGGTTGACAAAAAGGCCGATGCTACCACTTTACGTAACGGTCTCAACGCCTGCGGTATTGCAACTATGGTAGGAGGGCTGTTTAATCTTTTTCCTTATGCTGCGTTTGCACAAAATGTTGGGTTGATTGGTCTTACTGGTGTGCGTAGCCGCTTCGTGGTCTCTGTATCGGGTGTGCTCCTTATTTTAATGGGCATGTTTGCCAAAATGGCGGCACTGGTTGTGGCAATTCCTAAACCGATATTGGGCGGGGCCGGCGTCATTATGTTTGGTATGGTCGCCGTATCGGGAATTCGCACACTCAGCAGTATTACCTATCGACATAATAATAACGAAATGGTGGTGGCATTAACATTAGGTTTAGGCCTGATGCCTATCATGGTGCCACATTTATTTGAAGGATTTCCTAGCATGATGCAAATGTTCCTTCATAGCGGCATTACCATAGGCACAGTGATCGCTATTTTAGCTAATTTAACGCTCAACAAGGCATCGTCCGCGCCCATAAAAGAAACAGATCCTTCATCACAATATGCTCCGATAAGAGCAATAAAGCGATGGTTATCAATGAAAAAAACCGAGAAGGATCAGGAAAATTAGACAAAAAATGGACAATTTACCAATACATCTACTCATTAACGGATTAATCATTAATATATAAGCCATATCTCCAGATTTGAACCAGTATTGGGTTCGCTGTTTTTACTAGCCTTTGTTATAGGTGACATACTTAAACTGAGGCTAAGTTGTAAGGCCAACTCAATAGCATTATCTGTCAATCTCATAGCAATCAAGACTAACCCCCTGTCTTCCTATGACCTTACCCTCTTGATAAAAATAAAATGGACGCCAGCTTGGTCATTTTCACTGAGTAAGATAATAGTATATTAGGTAGCTTACCCCTCAGTCATTACACCGAAATTTAGCTTCACAAGGCGATAAAGATATTATCTTTGGTATTGCTTGCCATTGATAAGAATACAGTTATTATATTTAACATCAGCAAAAAAACATTTTGTACAGTATACCCACTATCGAGTTATTGGAAGAATAGGGTTGTTTCACTTCTATCAGCAGTGATCATTTGTTCAATTTTTTTATTAGGCTGCATGCTATTGCACTAACTGAAAATACAGCTATCAGTAAGTAAGCTATATTATAGCAAAGTATATTTCTTAATATTAATGAGTTTTTAATTTATTAGTTTAAAATATTTATATTGATTGATATTATCTTTCAAAGAGCTAATTAAATCATGTTTAACTCTATCAATGGGATTTTGATTTAAACTTGTTATCCAAGATAAGGTATCTACAAATAGTCATTTTTAACCACTATTAAATATTATTTTTTGTTTATTTAGTCAAAAATAAATATAATTAACTGTAGCTGCTAAAATTTTAATCAAAATTTTTTATAGTATTAAGATAACAGTTAAATAAATATCTAATCTAGATGGCTTCGAATACTTATATGAATTAAAAATTTTCTTTTAAATCTTTGCTTATATTTTCAATTAAATGATTTTATTTTTAAATGAGTTAATGTATTCTGTCTTTTTAGTGATAACCAATATCAGATTTAATGAATCAACATAATAAATAACATGATAATCAATTAGTTATAATATGTTTTTTGAAAAATTTTATGGAATAAATACTATATAAGATTATTTCTATCCAATTTAGTTTTATTACCACTTATTGATAAAAAATGTACTGATGATGAAGCCAATTTTCTTCTAAAATCGTTTCCATTTTGTTAAAAAAATATTAAAAATAAATTATTTTGCCTAATAGAGAAGAAAGAAAAAGAAGATCCCCAATTACACTTAATGATAAACTAGCTTGAGTTGCTAAAACTGTTTTATGAATGGAGTTTATGATAAAACTTTTAGGCTGGATTATTAAGAGAAAAATATCCTAATCTGGCTTTAATGATAATTATTAAAATCACAGCTTAAAATAGCATCAACGCTTTGTTTATTTTTAAAGCAAAAGTAATACCGTTGGCAATTAAATTTTAGAAATTCAAATAAAAGAAGGATAAATAACATGGAAAAGTCGATTGAAAAAATCATTTATGCATCAAGGTGGCTACTATTTCCTGTTTATATAGGACTATCATTTGGATTTATTTTACTCACTTTAAAATTTTTTCAGCAGATAATTCATATCATCCCTGAACTTTTTACTATCACTGAATCAGGATTAATATTGACGGTTTTATCACTTGTTGATATTGCACTAGTTGGTGGACTTTTAGTTATGGTGATGTTTTCAGGTTATGAAAACTTTATTTTAAAAATGACCGTTGATGATAAACATCAAAAATTGAGCTGGATGGGAAAAATGGACGTTAATTCCATTAAAAATAAAGTTGCCTCATCAATTGTTGCGATTTCTTCAGTTCATCTTTTACGACTGTTTATGGAAGCTGAAAAAGTGCCGGATAATAAAATAATGTGGAGTGTTATTATCCACTTAGCTTTTGTTTTATCTGCCTTTGGTATGGCTTATATTGATAGAATGAGTAAAAGTACCAAAAGCTAGTCGACTAATTTAAATTATTTTATTCAGTACTGAATAACGATATGAAATAATTATTTTCTTTACGCCACAGCTAAATACATATGCAGTGGCTACTTACTAACTGCAATAAAATTCTTAGAATAAAATAAAGACTATTTGAGTAGTAATAATTAATGTAAAATTAAAAGCTTTATTTATTTTGATAAATACTATTAATAAAAAATAGATAAATTTATCAACACCTATTTTATATCCAATAATATTGTTATAAATCTTAATATAAAAATCATAAAATTATGATTATTCAATTTAATGATAAGATAATAATATTTTAGCTAACTTAACAACCCTCGACTTTTAGGCCGAGGTGAATGTCATCATTAGACTAAACCAAATTTCTGAATATCATCTGCTGAAATAAATTTGTCTGCTTATCGGGAGTAATTATTTTTTGTTCGATAAGTTTTACACAATTTTCTGCATTATACTTTAATTCTTGTAAAAGTTCTTCTGGATCTAATATGCTGGAATAATTTCTAGGATCATCACCAAAATCAATTGGATTGAATTTGCTTTCATAACGATCCCACAGGATATTATCTTGTTGTAAATCTGAATGAAAAATATTTTTTTCTACCATAGTCGCCAACATAGATTCAAATTTTTCAATTGCATCTGTCGGTAACGAATCTATCTTACTTAAAGGTATACCGGCGATTTTCTTCATTCTGACAAATAAATTTTCCTCATCATAATAAATTTTTGCACTGTCTTCGCCATAGTAGTGACAAAAAAAAGCAATAGATTTTTCAATGGTGCCAAGCTCACTGTCATCCAAGTAGTTGTAGTTTTCATGGTATTTTTTTAAAACATAATTTTCATCATTATCTTGAAAAACTTCACCATCAACGCCTGAATGGATCGGGTGGTTAGCAAAATAAGATAAGGTACAGACATTTCCCTCTTGATCAATAACGTTCGTTTCAATAGGGGCTATTTTGTATTGCTCTGCCCAATCGGGAATTTGTTGACATTGTAAATAATGGATAGCAAATTCTAATGAGTTATGGCAACTATTTGCCGGAAAATCATATTTAGACAATAATTCATGCGCCCACTTTTTGTTCTCTGGACTATCAATTCCGCCCAAACTTTCAATAAGATAGTCTTCTGCTGTCATTCTTCGAGTAGCCGATTAAGAAGCTAAATTTGTATTACAATAAGCACTATTTGTTGCCGTATAATATGACAAAGAAGGGAGCATAGTCTATTAATCCTATTGTTAATCTTAGGGTTAGATTGATTAAAAATTCATAGAACTGATAACTATATTACTGTAATCTTTTTTATGTGAAAAGAAAAATGTAAATAAAAATAACATTATTTATCAAAATTCAAATACAACTTCCATTTAATCATTTTATTAATCACTGACTAAAAAACCGCAGAAGAGAATTATTTAATTGATTATATATTTTTATTATAAGCACAATTATGGCCACTTAAGATTATTTCTGCTCCCACCGTTGCACCACATGGTCATCCAGAGTAATAGGTAAACCATATCGATTTTTACCGGTCTGATTATATTTTCATGTTTCTCTATATCTTGTTTTCATTATTTTAGTAGAAATATCTGCCGGTTTACCTAAAGAATCTATTAATTGATCAGATGATCAGATGTTTGGCCAACCTAAAAATAACGGTTTATTATTTTTTCCACAATTCCCGTATTACCATACTTATTCAGTAAATACTCCTTTCTCTTTTTTGTTGCATAAACATTCCATATAACAATAATAGCCACAACAAAAACAATTAATAACATCAACGCCATTACTAGATACTCCTTTAACTACTAGTAATGTTACAAATCAAACAAAAGGTATAATTCTAGTACTATGCCATGCTGCTTATCATACCAAAATATGATTATAAGCAAATTTCAATGTGAAAAATGAGCATGACACATAGCAATAGAAAAAAGCACAATAATGGAGTTATATATATTTTCTTATAACTAAATAGGTATAAAAATCTTATATAATAATTAGTTATACTGAACGATGAATTTCTGTAAATCTGAATAAAACCGCACTTACTTACCAATACAGAAACTGGAAAAAATACGACCTAATAAATCATCAGAGCTAAATTCTCCTGTAATTTCACTCAATGCTTGTTGAGTCAAACGGAGTTCTTCTGCTAATAACTCGCCTGAATGAGCAACCACTAACTGTTGATAACCTTGCTGTAAATGTTCAGCTGCGATATTAAGCGCTTGAATATGACGGCGTCTGGCTAAGAATCCCCCTTCAATATGCTGATTAAATCCAATGCTTTCTTTCAAATGTTGACGTAATAAATCAATACCCTCTTTTAAATAAGCTGAAAGACATATAAGTGAGTAATCACCAACTTTTGTTATCGCTATTGGTTCATCAGTTATATCTACTTTATTTCTAATGACCGTAATAGGTAAAGACTTCGGCAATCGCGCTATAAATTCTGGCCAAATCTGCTCCGGTTTAGTTGCCTGTGTCGTCGTGCTATCCACCATAAATAAAATATGATCAGCTTGCTCTATTTCCTGCCAAGCTCGTTCAATACCTATCCTCTCAACTTCATCTGTTGCTTCACGCAAACCAGCCGTATCAATAATATGCAATGGCATACCATCAATATGAATATGTTCACGTAATACATCTCGGGTTGTACCAGCAATATCCGTTACAATTGCCGCTTCACGGCCAGATAGTGCGTTTAATAAGCTAGATTTACCGGCATTCGGTCGTCCAGCAATCACAACTTTCATGCCTTCTCGTAATAAGCTGCCTTGGTAAGCTTGTGAACGCACACTATCTAAATGGGCTATCACCTCATTCAATTTTGCTTCTATCTTGCCATCCGATAAAAAATCAATCTCTTCATCGGGAAAATCAATTGCCGCTTCAACGTAAATACGCAAGTTAGTAAGCGCTTCCACCATTTCATAGATCTGTTGCGAAAAAACACCTTGTAAAGAATTTACCGCTGAACGCGCTGCCTGTTCAGTACTCGCATCGATTAGATCAGCAATCGCTTCTGCCTGAGCTAAATCCATTTTGTCATTAAGAAAAGCGCGTTCAGAAAATTCACCTGGATTGGCAATACGGATTTCACCGATCGCTAAAATCCGCTTAAGTAATAAATCAATAATTACCGGACCACCATGTCCTTGCAATTCAAGAACATCTTCACCAGTAAATGAGTTGGGGGCGGGAAAATAGAGGGCTATTCCCTGATCCATCACTTTACCATTACTATCATAGAAAGGAAGGTAATCGGCATAGCGTGGCTGAGGTAATTTACCTAAAACAATGCGGGCAACTTGAATAACTTTTGGCCCAGATATTCGCAAAATACCAACACCACCACGTCCAGGAGGCGTTGCCTGCGCAATAATTGTATCATTAGTATATATACTCATTTTACTCTCAATTGTTACAATAAATATGATTAAGGCGGTCATTAGACCGCCTTAATACATTTTCTATTTTGTTATTTTCATCCATAGCAAATAACAAAATGCCAATACTTATTTTTTATCGCGACTATGTAGGCCACGCTTTTCTAATCCACGATAAATAATTTGTTGTTGAATAATCGTCACTAGGTTACTAACGATATAGTATAAAACCAAACCAGAAGGAAACCACAGGAAAAATACCGTAAAAATAACCGGCATATAGGTCATAATCTTCTGTTGCATAGGATCAGTAACTGTCGTTGGCGACATTTTCTGAATAATATACATCGTTAAGCCCATTAACAACGGCAAAATATAGTATGGATCCTGGGCTGATAGATCTTGGATCCAACCAATGAAGGGAGCATGCCGTAGCTCGACAGAGCCCATCAACATATAGTATAAAGCAAGGAAAATAGGCATCTGAATCAATAAGGGCAGACAACCACCCAATGGATTAACTTTTTCTGCTTTATAGAGCGTCATCATTTCTTGGCTCATGCGTTGCTTATCATCACCAATCCGTTCTTTCATCGCCGCAAGTTTAGGATGCAACAGACGCATTTTTGCCATTGATGTATATTGTGCCTTGGTTAATGGATACATAATCCCGCGCACAATAAAAGTAATAACGATGATGGAAAAACCCCAATTACCGATAAAACCATGAATAAATTTCAATAACTTAAATAACGGTTGAGAAATAAACCACAACCAACCATAATCAACGGTTAAATCTAAATGAGGAGCAACTGCTGCCATTTCCGCTTGTAATTCAGGACCTACCCACAAGGTTGAAGTGTAATTTTCTTTACTATTAGCCGCTACTGTTATCGGCGAACTCTTATAGCCAATAATAGCAATGGCTTTATCTAAATCAATTGTATAAAAGGTGTTTTGGTTCTGATAGCCGGGGATCCATGCAGTCGCAAAATATTGCTGCAACATTGCGATCCAACCACCTTTGGTATTAACGTTTAAGTTATTATCAGTAATATCACTGAAACTATATTTTTTATAATTCGTTTCATCGGAAGAATACGCTGCACCGCGATAGGTATGTAAAGCAAAATTATTACTTCCTGTATCACGCTCTTTTGGTAGTTCCGCAGTCTGTTTCAATTGACCAAAAAAAGCCAGCGTCAATGGCTTGGCACTGTTATTGTCAATATTATACTCAACAGAAATATTATATTTACCACGTTTTAATACATAGACTTTTTGATAAACTACGCCATCTTTACCTGTGAAGGTAAGAGGAACACGCAGTTCATCTTGGCCATCTTGCAACACATAATTGGTTGCAGTTGAGAGATATAAAGGACGCAATCCGTTATTGTAGCCTGGATTATCGGGACCATCCTGACCGATCAAGCCGCTCTGTGCTTGATAAATAAACTCTTTACTGGTTTCCAATAAACGAAACGGCTCAGATGAGTGTAATTCCTTAGGGTAAAGCAGTAGATCAGCCTCATCAATATCACCTCCGCGAGTATTGATGCGTAATTTAAGCACATCAGTTTTTACGGTGATAAATTTAGCTTGCTCATGACCCAGATTAGCTTGGTCATCATGACTTGGCATATCCATTTGTTTTATGATTTGGTCAGTTTTTATAGGTTGTGTTTTATCACTTTCCCATGTCTGCCAAAGCAAAAACGAAACAAATAGCCAAGCGATGAATAAAAGATTGCGTTGCGAATCCATCGTTAATGTTCTCTATTATGGTCATTCTGTCTAGGTGGGACGGGATCGTCACCACCTCTATGTAAAGGATGGCATTTTAATACGCGTTTCATCATTAACCAACCACCTTTTATCAATCCAAATCGAGATAATACTTCGATTCCATATTGTGAGCAGGTGGGGTTGAAACGGCAGCGGGGCCCTAATAATGGACTTATTAGCAATTGATAACCTCTTATTAGCGAGATTAAGAGCCGCGAGCCAAACGACAGTGACGACGCCATAATTTGCCTAATGTTTCGGTGATTTCTTGATTATTCAAATCAGCTACCCCCTTTCTTACTAATATCACAAAATCCATCGAAGGCAACTCATGCTGATGTAAACGAAAATATTCTCTCGTTAGTCGCTTAATGCGATTGCGTTCATGAGCGCGTTTAACATTTTTTTTTGCGATAGTAAGACCAATGCGCGGGTACCCCAGCTCATTTAGGCGTCCAAGAATGGTTATTTCTGGAGAACTCGCCCTTTGTGGCTGCTGAAAGACATAATCAAAATGCCTGGGAGTTAATAATCTTAACTCCCTAGGAAAAGCAAGCATAACCACTTCGATAGGGTTATTACTTTGAAGAAACGGTCAGACGAGCGCGGCCTTTAGCACGACGACGAGCCAAAACCTGACGACCATTTTTAGTGGCCATACGAGCACGGAAACCGTGAGAACGGTTGCGTTTTAGTACGGACGGTTGAAAAGTGCGTTTCATAGCGGTTTCTACCTAACTTAACAAAATAGTTATTATTGATTCAGTAAATTCGTGGGTGACCAGTGGAACAAACAATACTGGTATATCCAATCGTAACAACACCAATATAGCAAAGAGGCAGGATTGTAATAAAATATCTAGCATTACGCAATGCAGGAGACAAATTCGACGCTTTTCTCCCCCATTAGCTACTATAAAACTTAAACTAATACCCTACTTTTCTTTCTTACCAAGCACTGCCAGAAAACTGGAAAAATGATGATATCACACACAAGGTGCAAAATTATACGGATTCTCATAGAAATCTCAAGGATCATTAAAAGATCAAAAAATTATTTAGCTCAAGATAGAGACTAATTGCCAAGTTTGATCTAAAGTTATCTGTTACTAGGTGTTATGTATATCTAATATATGTGCTAGTATTCTTTATGCTTCCTTATTCATTTTATACATCTTGATCCTAAATTTAATCCTGTGGATAAAAAGTGCTAAAACTGTGTAAAAGAGTGAGGATCTTATTCAAATTTTGCGTTATGATCTATTATAGTGTACTGAGATCATAGCTTGTACAAGCTGATATCCTTTATCGCACAAATTTTCGGTAAATCTTTTCTGAGGTATTAACAGTTTTTATTACCTATTAAATTTAATAATTTTCCATTGGTCTTGTTTTAGGGGAGTCCGTCGTGTCATTTTCACTTTGGCAGCAATGTCTTGCCCGATTGCAGGATGAGTTACCTGCCACAGAATTCAGTATGTGGATACGCCCTCTCCAGGCAGAATTGAGTGATAACACATTAGCACTCTATGCTCCTAACCGTTTCGTATTAGATTGGGTAAGAGATAAATACATCAATAATATTAATGAATTATTGAGTGATTTTTGTGGTTCTGATGTGCCTGCATTGAAATTCGAAGTGGGTAATAAACCGCAAATAACGCCAAGCGGTGCTTCAACGCATACCGCAGCAAATAAAACCATTTCGACGCCAATAAATTCAACAATACGTCCTAGTTGGGACAATACACAAGTTCAACCTGAAATCGCCTATCGTTCAAATGTGAACCCTAAGCACACATTCAATAACTTTGTCGAAGGTAAATCAAACCAACTTGCTCGTGCCGCTGCCAGCCAAGTAGCAGACAATCCTGGAGGAGCTTATAATCCACTTTTCCTTTATGGGGGTACAGGATTAGGTAAAACTCACCTGCTTCATGCAGTAGGTAATAACATCATGGCGCGCAAAGCGAATGCCAAAGTAGTTTATATGCATTCTGAGCGTTTTGTCCAAGATATGGTTAAGGCATTACAAAATAATGCTATTGAAGATTTTAAACGTTATTATCGCTCGGTAGATGCATTATTAATTGATGACATTCAATTTTTTGCTAATAAAGAGCGTTCTCAAGAAGAATTTTTTCATACCTTTAATGCTTTACTCGAAGGTAACCAGCAAATCATTCTAACTTCAGATCGCTATCCTAAAGAAATTAATGGGGTTGAAGATCGACTAAAATCTCGTTTTGGCTGGGGATTAACGGTTGCGATTGAACCACCAGAGCTGGAAACACGCGTTGCTATTTTGATGAAAAAAGCCGACGAAAATCAGATCCAATTGCCTGATGAAGTCGCTTTCTTTATTGCTAAACGTTTGCGCTCCAACGTTCGAGAGTTGGAAGGAGCATTGAATCGAGTTATTGCCAACGCTAATTTTACCGGTCGTGCAATTACCATTGATTTTGTTCGCGAAGCATTACGCGACCTACTCGCATTACAAGAAAAACTTGTCACTATCGATAATATTCAAAAAACCGTTGCTGAATATTACAAAATTAAAGTTGCCGACTTGTTATCAAAGCGCCGTTCCCGTTCTGTGGCGCGTCCGAGGCAAATGGCAATGGCATTAGCAAAAGAGCTGACAAACCATAGTTTGCCCGAAATTGGGGATGCCTTTGGTGGACGAGATCATACAACCGTGCTTCATGCTTGTCGAAAAATCGAGCAATTACGGGAAGAAAGTCACGACATCAAAGAGGATTTTTCTAACTTAATCAGAACATTATCATCCTAATGCTATGAAATTTACTATTGAACGTGAACAATTACTCAAACCACTGCAACAAGTCAGTGGTCCTCTTGGTGGGCGCCCTACATTACCTATCTTAGGTAATTTATTACTGCAAGTTAGTGAAAATATACTTTCATTAACGGGTACCGATCTAGAAGTAGAAATGGTCGCAAAGGTGACACTAACACAACCAGGTGAAAATGGTTCAATCACTGTACCTGCTCGTAAATTTTTCGATATTTGGCGTGGGTTACCCGATGGCGCAGAAATCAAGGTCTCACTTGAAGGAGATCGTCTGCTTGTACGCTCTGGCCGTAGCCGTTTTTCGCTTTCGACTCTTCCGGCCGCTGATTTTCCAAACCTGGATGATTGGCAAAGTGAAGTCGAATTTGAATTGCCTCAAACTACCTTAAAACGACTCATTGAAGCTACCCAATTTTCAATGGCACACCAAGATGTGCGCTATTATCTTAATGGCATGCTATTTGAAACTGAAGGACAAGAGTTACGCACTGTCGCTACCGATGGCCATCGTTTAGCTGTCTGTTCACTCAATATTGATAAGGATTTACCAACCCATTCAGTGATTGTTCCTCGCAAAGGGGTGGTAGAATTTATGCGATTACTGGATAGTAGCGACGAGTTACTTAAGTTACAGATTGGTAGTAACAATATTCGAGCTCGTGTGGGTGATTTTATTTTCACCTCCAAACTGGTTGATGGCCGTTTTCCTGATTATCGACGTGTTCTGCCCAAAAATCCGGATAAAACATTGACCGCAGATTGTGATAAACTAAAACAAGCATTTTCACGAGCAGCAATTTTATCTAATGAAAAATTTCGCGGTGTTCGCCTCTATATAAGTGAAAATCAACTTAGAATTACAGCAAACAATCCCGAACAGGAAGAATCCGAAGAGATTGTTGATGTTAATTATCAAAGCCCGATGATAGAAATTGGTTTTAACGTCAGTTATATCCTCGATGTATTAAATACACTAAAATGTGAGCAGGTTAATTTGTTGTTGACTGATTCAAATTCAAGCGTACAAATCGAAGATATGGCCAATAACGCAGCAGCTTATGTTGTTATGCCTATGCGTCTATAATATATAAATTCTATGATGCTTTCGCGTTTACTTATCCGCGACTTTCGTAATATTGAAAGTGCGGATCTATCATTAGCAACGGGTTTTAATTTTTTAATTGGGCCAAATGGCAGTGGAAAAACAAGTATTCTTGAAGCGATCTATACATTAGGGCACGGTAGGGCTTTCCGTAGTATTCAAGCAGCACGAGTCATTCGACATGAACAAGATAATTTTGTTTTACATGGCCGTGTTGTTCCTCTAGAACCTCAATCGCGTGAACTGACTTTGGGGCTAAGTAAAGATCGTAGCGGTGATAGTAAGGTTCGCATTGATGGTAGTGATGGGCATAAAATTGCTGAATTAGCCAAATTATTACCAATGCAATTAATAACCCCTGAAGGCTTTACCTTATTAAATGGCGGCCCTAAATATCGCCGAGCTTTTCTTGACTGGGGATGTTTCCATAATGAACCTCAGTTTTTTGCTGCCTGGTCTGATTTAAAACGGTTATTAAAGCAACGTAATGCAGCATTACGCCAAGTAACACGTTATAATGAGCTTCGTCATTGGGATTATGAACTGATCCCACTGGCACATAAAATAAGCCAATGGCGGGCCAATTATATTGCAGGTATTGCGAAAGATATTGAAAACACCTGTAAACAGTTCTTACCTGAATTTTCACTTAGCATCTCATTTCAACGAGGATGGGATAAAGAAACTGATTATTCAGATATACTAGTAAGGCAATTTGAACGTGACCGAATGCTAACCTATACCGCATTAGGGCCACACAAAGCTGACTTACGGATCCGTGCAGGAGGGATTGCTGTTGAAGATGTTCTATCCCGCGGACAGTTAAAATTACTCATGTGCGCACTAAAATTAGCACAAGGTGAATATTTCACCCAACAGAGTGGGCAACGATGCTTATATCTATTAGACGATTTTGCTTCTGAGTTAGATAAGGATCGCCGTCAATTATTAGCCGAACGGCTTAAAGCGACACAAGCTCAGGTCTTTGTTAGTGCGATTACCATCGCGCAAGTTAAAGATATGTTAGATGGAAATAGCAGGATGTTTTGCGTAAAACATGGCAAAATAGAAGTTCAACCATAGGATCAGAAATTAGCGAGAAACGTTGATGTCGAATACATATGACTCCTCAAGTATCAAGGTATTAAAAGGGCTAGACGCGGTCCGTAAGCGCCCAGGCATGTATATCGGTGATACCGATGATGGTACAGGCCTTCATCACATGGTCTTCGAGGTTGTCGACAACGCTATCGACGAAGCCTTGGCAGGATATTGTACCGATATTATTGTAACTATACATACCGATAACTCCATCTCTGTTCTCGATAATGGCCGAGGTATTCCAACCGATATTCATGAAGAAGAAGGTGTGTCTGCCGCAGAAGTCATCATGACGGTTCTCCATGCTGGAGGCAAATTTGATGATAACTCTTACAAAGTTTCGGGTGGCTTACATGGTGTCGGTGTTTCTGTCGTTAATGCCTTATCAGAAAAATTATCGTTGGTGATCCGTCGTGAAGGAAAAATCCATGAACAGACTTACCAATTAGGTGTTCCACAAGCACCTTTGACAATTTCAGGCGAAACTGATGAACGGGGAACCTATATTCGTTTTTGGCCAAGTTTGGAAACCTTTAAAACTGTTACCGAATTTGAATACGATATTTTGGCAAAACGGTTACGAGAGCTCTCTTTTCTCAATTCCGGTATATCCATTCGTTTAATCGATAAACGTGATAATAAAGAAGACCATTTTCATTATGAAGGTGGAATTAAAGCTTTTGTAGAATATTTAAGCCGGAATAAAACCCCAATTCATCCCAGCGTTTTCTATTTTTCGGCTGAAAAAGAGGGCATTAATGTAGAAATATCCATGCAATGGAATGATGGCTTCCAGGAAAATGTTTATTGCTTTACTAATAATATTCCACAACGAGATGGAGGCACCCATCTGGTTGGTTTCCGTACCGCAATGACACGTACGCTGAACAGTTATATGGATAAAGAAGGTTACCAGAAAAAAGCCAAAGTCAGTGCTACTGGTGATGATGCCCGTGAAGGTTTAATAGCTGTTGTGTCAGTTAAAGTTCCCGATCCAAAATTTTCTTCACAAACAAAAGATAAGCTAGTTTCTTCCGAAGTAAAAACCGTTGTTGAAACATTAATGAATGAGAGGCTGGTCGAATATCTATTAGAAAATCCTAATGACGCCAAAATCGTTGTTAGTAAAATTATTGACGCCGCCCGTGCCCGCGAGGCTGCCCGTAAAGCACGTGAAATGACTCGCCGTAAAGGTGCGCTTGATCTAGCGGGATTACCAGGCAAATTAGCTGACTGCCAGGAACGTGACCCGGCGTTATCGGAACTTTATTTAGTGGAGGGTGATTCTGCAGGCGGTTCTGCCAAACAGGGGCGTAATCGGAAAAATCAGGCAATTTTACCATTAAAAGGTAAAATTCTTAATGTGGAAAAAGCCCGTTTCGATAAAATGCTCTCCTCGCAGGAAGTCGCGACTTTAATAACCGCTTTAGGCTGTGGTATTGGACGCGATGAATATGATCCTGATAAATTACGTTATCATAGCATCATTATCATGACCGATGCCGATGTTGACGGCTCTCATATTCGGACATTGTTATTAACTTTCTTCTATCGTCAGATGCCAGAAATCATCGAGCGAGGCCATGTCTATATTGCACAGCCACCTTTATATAAAGTGAAAAAAGGTAAGCAAGAGCAATATATAAAAGATGATGAAGCCATGAATGAATATTTGATCTCAATCGCATTAGACAATGCCGCTCTCTATGCCAGCCCTCATGCTCCGGCATTGAAAGGCGAGCCATTGGAGAAGTTAATTATTGAATATAATGCGGCGCAGAAAATCATCAAACGATTAGAACGTGTCTATCCACTTGCTTTATTAAATAATCTTATTTATCAACCTACCTTGGTAGAAGATGATTTGAAAGATAAAGCAAAAGTAGAGGATTGGATCAACACATTAGTTAAACGTCTAACTGATAATGAAGAACATGGTAGTACTTATAGCTACCATATCAATGAAAATCATGAACACCAATTATTTGAACCGGTTTTACGTATTAGAACCCATGGCGTTGATACCGATTACAATCTAGATTCGGATTTTATTCATGGTATTGAATATACGCGCATTACTAAAATCGGTCAGCTAATAGGCGATCTGATTGAGGATGGTGCGTATGTGGAAAGAGGGGAACGTCGCCAAACTATTTCATCCTTTGAAGACGCATTGAATTGGTTATCAAAAGAATCACGCCGTGGTTTGATGGTGCAACGCTATAAGGGATTGGGTGAAATGAATCCAGAACAATTATGGGAAACAACTATGAACCCAGATACCCGCCGCATGATGCGTGTTACCGTTAAAGATGCCATCGCAACTGACCAACTATTTACCACACTAATGGGTGATGCAGTTGAGCCACGTAGAGCTTTTATTGAAGAAAACGCATTAAAAGCTGAAAATATCGACATCTAATTTTAAATAACAAAATAAAAGCCCCCTGCCTAACTTGGGGCTTTTTATTAGATAGCTTTATCTAATATTTTTAACATACGGCGTAACGGCTCTGCCGCTCCCCATAATAGCTGATCACCAACCGTAAAAGCGGATAAATATTCTGGCCCCATATTTAATTTACGCAAACGCCCGATCGGAACATTTAGGGTTCCAGTCACTGCCGCAGGAGTTAACTCTTGAATGGTTAATTCACGTTCATTAGGAACAACGTGAACCCAGTCATTATGTGCAGCCAAAATTTGCTCAACATCCACAGTAGCAACATTTTTTTTCAATTTTAAGGTTAATGCCTGGCTATGACAGCGCAATGCGCCAATACGAACACATAAACCATCGACAGGAATAACATGACTAACAGTATTTATAATTTTGTTAGTTTCAGCCTGCCCTTTCCATTCCTCACGGCTTTGACCATTCGGCAGTTGTTTATCTATCCAGGGGATCAAACTACCGGCTAATGGCGCACCAATTGCTTCTGTATTCATTTTCCCGCTACGCGTGAAATCAGTGACTTTTTTCTCGATTGATAAAATCGCCGCCGCCGGATTTTGCAATTCATTAGCAACCTGGGAATGTAACTCACCCATTTGCAGTAATAATTCACGCATATTACGCGCGCCCGCACCAGAAGCCGCCTGATAGGTTGCGACCGAAACCCATTCAATCAAGTTTTCAGCAAATAAACCAGCTAATGCCATTAACATCAAACTAACCGTACAATTACCGCCAACAAAGGTTTTTATCCCTTCATTTAAACCTCTATCAATATGTTGGCGATTCACGGGATCAAGAATAATAATGCTATCCTCTTTCATCCGTAACGAAGATGCTGCATCTATCCAATAACCTGTCCAACCGCTAGCACGTAGTTTAGAGTAAATTTGATCGGTATAGTCGCCCCCCTGACAGCTAATTATTACCTCTAATTCCTTCAGCCTATCAAGATCAAAAGCATCTTGCAGTGTTCCTTGCTGTTGACCATATTTTGGCGCCAGCTCACCATGCTGAGAGGTGGTAAAAAAAACAGGATTGATATTATCAAAATCACCTTCTTCAGCCATTCGTTGCAGCAGTACAGAACCAACCATTCCTCGCCAACCAATAAATCCAACATTTTTCATTTTTGTTATATCCAATCTGAACGTTGAAGCTCAAGTAAAGTTATCGTTATTTATAAACAATAATCGCAAATTGAAATGATTTTCGCCATTCATTAACACTAATTATTTAATAAATAAAAATCTATTTATAACTGATAAAAACAAAAACACCCCTATTAAGGGTGTTTTACTTAAAATAAAGGTAAACAACTTTACTGCGCAGATTGATGCCAACGAGTTCTAAGATATGTTACTGCCTCTTCCGTTTGCGGAGAAGACTGGAGAAGTCCCTCTCTAAATAGGATCTGGCCTTTAATTTCCGGTAATTGATCGTTAAGATCGAGCTGCCTTTTTAGTTCCGGGACACCGCCGTCAAGCGACCAATCAGGCTCCACCTGAGATGGCACGCCAACTTTATACAATGCCATTCCAATATACAATTTAGTGTTAGTCGATCTCACTACATCAGCCCACCATTTTGCGATCACATCATATCGCACAATTTCGCGGGCAAAAGGCCAGTAAATCTGTGGGGCGATATAATCTAATAAACCTTCTTTTACCCATAGTCGGGTATCAGCATAGGCTTTGTCATGAGTAGGTCCACCCGCCTTAGTATCAGAGCCTCGTGGATCATCTGAAATATTTCGCCAAACACCGCCAGGACTGATACCAAATTCAATGTTGGGTTTTAACGCACGGACTGTTGAAGAAACCTCTCGAATCAACAACAAAGTATTATTTCTTCGCCAACTGGCTTTATCTAAAAATCCCTGACCATATTGTTGAAATGTTGTATCATCATTAAGTTTGGAAGTAGGTGTTTCATAATAGAAATAATCATCAAACTGAATTCCATCAATATCATAGTTTCTAACTATTTCAGCCACAATACTGGTGATCCAATTACGAACCTCTGGTAAGCCTGGATCAAGCACAAAACGGTCGTAGGCAGTACGTATCCAATCTTTATGTAAAACATAAACACTTGCAGGTGGAGAAGAAAGCGTCTTTTGCAGTGAAGCAATAGTTTCTGGTTGCTTATCCATTGAAACGCGGTAGGGATTTAACCAAGCATGTATTTTTAAATTTCTTTTATGCGCCTCAGCAATAATAAACGCTAACGGATCATATCCTGGGTCTTTACCGACTACACCTGTAAGCATGTCAGACCAAGGGAGAATATGAGAACGATAAAGCGCTGTACCATCGGGTTTAACCTGAAAAAAAACGGTGTTAATGCCTATTTTTACTAAATTATCCAGTTTATCAGTTAGCTCTTTTTTCTGTACTTCAATTCTACGCTGATCTGAATCAAGGTTAACCGATGAAAGGGAGGGCCAATCAAGTCGAGATACGGTCGTTAACCATACACCACGTACAGGTATCTCTGCTTTAATCGTTGTTTTCTGCTCATCAGGGACTTTTTTATTGTTACAACCAACGACTAAAAACAAGCAAAATAATGAAGTAATAAACCACCCTATCCCCTTTAATCGTAATCGCATCCTTCATTCCTTATTTTGTTATCGTTCAGAGCTCGATAAATTGTGAGTATTATATAATTGATGGTATTATATTAATGACCTTATTAAATATAAAAATATTTATTTTCGGTAATCAATAATCAAAATAACGTAATAATAATATTTTAGCTTGCTATTTTTTAATCTTATAAAAAAATACGCTAGAGCAAAGCGCATTTTTCAGTATAAAATTGGTAACAAAATGTAAAAATAAAAGCTATCTCAGTCTATTATATTTAATAATTTACTGACGATAGCCTAAATACCAATATTTGAATCGAACTCACTCAACAGTCACAGATTTGGCTAAATTTCTTGGTTGATCAACATCCGTGCCTTTGATTAAGGCTACATAATAAGATAATAATTGTAGTGGAATGGTATAAAATATCGGGGCAATTAACTCTTCGACATGGGGTAATGGGATAATTTTCATATTTTCACTGTCAACAAAACCGGCATCTTTATCAGCAAAAACATAAAGAGATCCTCCTCGGGCACGAACTTCTTCTACATTAGATTTAAGCTTTTCTAGTAATTCATTATTCGGCGCAATAATAATCACGGGCATATCGGCATCAATCAAGGCTAGTGGGCCATGTTTCAACTCACCAGCTGCATAAGCTTCGGCATGAATATAAGAAATCTCTTTTAGCTTTAACGCTCCTTCAACCGCTATCGGAAATTGATCACCACGACCCAAAAAAAGAGCATGATTTTTATCAGAAAAATCTTCTGCTAAAACTTCAATTATTTTTTCTTGCGATAACATACTGTCAATACGTGCAGGTAGGGCATGTAATGCGTGCACAATATCACGCTCAAGAGCAATATTTTTATCTTTTAAGCGGCTCAGATAAGCAACCAACAATAATAAAACCGTCAATTGGGTGGTAAACGCTTTGGTGGATGCTACGCCAATTTCTGCACCAGCTTTTGTCATTAACGCAAAATCTGATTCACGAACTAAAGAAGAACCGAAAACATTACATATTGCCAACGATGCCAGATAACCAAGCTCTTTCGATAATCTTAATGCAGCTAAAGTATCGGCGGTTTCACCGGATTGAGAAAGCGTGATCAATAAACTATTTTTCCGCCGTGCCGGTTTTCGATAACGGAATTCAGAAGCAATTTCAACATCACAGGGTATACCCGCTAAAGATTCAAGCCAATAACGAGCAACCATTCCGGCATTATATGAAGTCCCACAAGCAATAATTTGAATATGTTCAACCTGAGATAATAGATTTTGGGCTTTTTTTTCTAATTCGGTAAAAATAACACTATCATGCTGATCAAAGCGACCTTCTAAGGTATTTTTTATTGCTAAAGGCTGTTCATAGATCTCTTTTTGCATATAGTGGCGATAAATTCCTTTATCACCAGCATCATACTGAACATTGGATTCTATAGATTCCCGTTCAACTTCAATGCCTTGCTGATCAAAAATTCGCACTGTTCGACGAGTCACTTCAGCAATATCACCTTCCTCCAAGTAGATAAAGCGACGTGTAACCGGCAAAAGCGCTAATTGATCAGATGCTAGAAAATTTTCACCAACACCTAAACCTATAATTAAAGGACTACCCGAACGAGCAGCCACTAGTAATCCAGGAGTACGGCTATCCATAATGACAGTACCATAAGCGCCTTTTAACTGGGGGATAACTCGCTGTACCACTTCAAGCAAAGTGCCACCTTTTTGTAATTCCCAATGGGTTAAATGTGCAATAACCTCAGTATCAGTTTCTGAAGTAAAAACATATTTTTGTTTTTTAAGTTGTTCACGCAGTTCTTGATAATTCTCAATAATTCCATTGTGAACAACCGCAATATATTCCGATGTATGCGGATGAGCATTTTTTTTGCTTGGCTGACCATGAGTGGCCCAACGAGTATGGGCAATACCTGTGCCGCCAATCACCGCATGTTTTTCCACTTCATCAGCTAGGATCTGAACTTTACCGGTTTCACGTAATCGTGTCAGATTCGCTTTATCATCAACCACGGCTAAACCGGCAGAGTCATAACCTCGATACTCCAGTCGACGAAGCCCTTCAATAAGAATTTCAGCTATATCACGTTGTGCTACTGCACCAACAATTCCACACATCGATTTTCATTCCAAAATAGAGGAGCATATTGCTCTTATGCTGTCGTAACCTGATTAATATATTCGGTTTTACCGTTCCCAAAGCCTGTGGATATTGGGTTTATTCTTTATAAAATAGATGATCAATCGTCATTATTTATTTGTGACTATTTTTTCTTTACCGGGCGTTGCCAATTGAGTATATGCCGCTGTTTAATACGACTAATAACAAGTTCATTTTCTTTAACATCGTTAGTTAAAGTCGTTCCTGCACCAATAGTTGCCCCGTTAGCAATGGTAACCGGAGCAATTAATTGCGTGTCAGAGCCAACGAAAACATTATCACCAATAGTGGTTTTAAATTTATTAGCCCCATCATAATTGCATGTTATTGTTCCTGCGCCAATATTAACATCAGCACCAATTTCAGCGTCGCCTAAATAACTTAAATGACCAGCCTTAGAGCCCTCACCTAAAGCGGCGTTTTTAACCTCAACAAAATTACCAACATGCACTTTATCTGCCAGCTTAGTTCCCGGACGTAAACGAGCAAAAGGGCCAACAGTACAGGCGGTAGATAATTCTGCCCCTTCTATAACTGAGTAAGGGCTAATAATTGAATTATCATCAATAGTACAATTTTTTAATATACAGCCGGCATGAATATGTACATTGTTACCCAGTACAACATCCCCTTCAATAATAACATTAGTATCGATAATTACATTACGCCCGTGCTTTAATGTCCCACGCAAATCAAAACGAGCAGGATCAATAATCATAACACCCGCTAATAATAATCTTTCTGCCTGTTCTTGTTGATAAATACGTTCAAGCGCTGAAAGCTGTAAACAGTTATTCACTCCTTCCATTTCACTCAATTTGATAGGATGAACAGCATTTATTTTACAACCTTCTTCATGTGCCAATGAAATGATATCGGTTACATAATATTCGTTTTGCGCATTGTTATTATTAAGCTTTTTCAGCCATCGTTTTAAATCACCACCATTAGCAACTAATATACCGGTATTAATTTCGTTAATTTTAACTTGTTCTTCTGTTGCATCTTTTTGTTCAACAATACCAATTACTTGGCCTCTTTCACGAATAATACGCCCATATCCGGTCGGTTCATTAACGATTGCCGTCAATAACCCTATTCCTCCGTCGGGCTTAGCGTCTATTAATCGTTCAAGTGTTTCTTTTGTGATCAGTGGAGAATCACCGTAAAGCATGAGGATATCTTCATTATCAGCAAAATAAGGTGCTGCTTGCTGCATTGCATGCCCGGTTCCTAATTGTTCTGCCTGTAAGATCCAATTAACAGGTTGATTAGCTAAAGCTAATTTAATTAAATCAGCACCATGACCATAAACTAAATGAATATTAACGGCCCCAAGTGATAATGACGTGTCAATAACATGCTGTATCATTGGTTTGCCAGCCAGGGGATGTAAAACTTTAGGTAAGTCAGAATACATGCGAGTACCTTTTCCCGCCGCGAGGATCACAACACTTTTTGCGTTCATAGACATAAAAACCTAATAACTCCATCAGTTAGGTAAAAGTAAAACTATTTATTGAACAAATTACTACATATTTCGTTCAAATAAAAAAGCTTACTATCTATATAAAAGAAAAGGAGCGAAACATAAATAAATTGTCTCACTCCCTGTATTTACCTAATTTTTATAAAAATAATTGTAAAGAGACAACTATTTTTTTTAATAATTACTTAGGATTATCTCATTTTTTCATCAGCTCGATGACACGTAATTTAGCAATTGCTTTCGCTAATTCAGCCGATGCTTGAGCATAATCGACATCAGCATGGGCTTTACGAATATGCTCTTCCGCTTTACGTTTAGATTCTAATGCCTTAGCTTCATCCAAATCCTTGCCACGGATTGCTGTATCAGCCAATACAATAACACCATTTGGTTGAACTTCAAGGATACCACCAGAAAGATAGATCAATTCTTCTTCATTAAACTGTTTAGTAATACGTATCATACCAGGCTTAATGGCAGTTAACAGCGGCGTATGTTGTGGATAGATCCCCAATTCCCCTTCGCTGCCTGTCACCTGAATTTTCTGGACAAGGCCGTCAAACATCTGCTTTTCAGCGCTTACCACAACCAGATGGTATGTCATTGCAGCCATATTAACCTCCCACCAGCGACATTATAAACTTTTCGCTTTTTCTACCGCTTCTTCGATAGTACCTACCATATAGAACGCTTGTTCAGGCAGATGATCATAATCACCATTCAAAATACCTTTAAAGCCATGGATAGTATCTTTTAAAGAAACAAATTTTCCCGGTGAACCGGTGAAAACTTCAGCCACAAAGAATGGCTGAGATAGGAAGCGCTGGATTTTACGAGCACGCGCAACAACCAACTTATCTTCTTCAGATAGCTCATCCATTCCCAGAATCGCAATGATATCTTTCAATTCTTGATAACGCTGTAAAATAGACTGAACACCACGTGCTACGTCATAATGCTCTTGTCCTACAACCAATGGATCAAGCTGCCGACTAGTTGAGTCCAATGGATCAACTGCAGGATAAATACCTAATGACGCAATTTGACGACTAAGAACAACCGTTGCATCCAGATGAGCAAAAGTCGTTGCTGGTGAAGGATCGGTCAAATCATCGGCAGGAACATATACTGCTTGAACAGAGGTAATAGAACCCGCTTTAGTTGATGTAATACGCTCCTGTAATACACCCATCTCTTCCGCTAAGGTAGGTTGATAACCTACTGCCGAAGGCATACGACCTAGTAAGGCCGACACTTCTGTTCCTGCTAATGTATAGCGATAGATGTTGTCGATAAATAACAATACATCCCGTCCTTCATCACGAAACTTCTCAGCAATCGTCAATCCAGTTAACGCAACACGTAGACGGTTTCCAGGTGGTTCATTCATCTGACCATAAACCAGAGAAACTTTATCCAATACATTTGAATCTGTCATTTCGTGATAGAAATCATTACCTTCACGAGTCCGCTCGCCGACACCGGCAAAAACAGAATAACCGGAATGCTCAATCGCAATATTACGAATAAGTTCCATCATATTTACTGTTTTACCAACACCTGCACCACCAAATAATCCTACTTTACCCCCTTTAGCAAATGGGCAAATAAGATCCATAACTTTGATACCGGTTTCGAGTAATTCTGTTGAATTAGATAAATCTTCATAACTGGGTGCGGCACGATGAATAGCCCAACGTTCTTCTTCACCGATATCACCTTTCATATCGATAGGATCACCTAGCACATTCATGATGCGCCCCAAGGTCGCTTTACCGACAGGCACTTCAATTGGGTGAGCTAAATCAACAACGTCTAAACCACGTCTTAAACCATCAGAAGTCCCCATCGCAATGCAACGAACAACGCCGCCACCTAATTGCTGCTGAACTTCTAAAATTAGTTTTTCTTTACCATTTATTACCTCAAGCGCGTCGTACACTTTAGGTACCGCATCTTGAGGAAATTCGACATCCACTACGGCGCCGATTACCTGGATAATCTTTCCAGTAGCCATCTTGAATCCTCTACGTAATTCGTAAATCTAACCATCAAACTGCGGCAGCTCCCGAAACTATTTCGGTAAGTTCCTGAGTAATACTGGCTTGACGAGCCTTATTGTAAACCAACTGCAACTCCTTGATCAGGTTACCACCATTATCAGTAGCAGCTTTCATTGCTACCATTCGAGCAGCCTGTTCACTAGCTAAGTTTTCAACGACGCTCTGATAAACCTGTGATTCGATATAACGACGCAGCAGGGTATCCATTAGTGTCTTAGGATCAGGTTCATATAAATAATCCCAAGATTTCTTTTTCAATGTTTCATCATCACCCGCAGGTAGAGGCAATAATTGAGTAATAGTTGGTACTTGAGTCATGGTATTAACAAATTTGTTAGTTACCACATACAACTTATCTAGACGCCCTTCATCATATGCTTCTAACATAATTTTCACGGGACCGATAAGATCGGACAGAGAAGGATCATCTCCCATTCCGGTTACCTGAGCAACGATATTACCACCAACTGAATTAAAGAATGAAACTGCTTTAGAACCAATTAATGCCAGATCAACCTGAACACCCTTATCAGTCCACATTTTCATTTCTGTCAGTAATTTTTTAAATAAATTAATATTTAAGCCACCACATAAACCACGATCAGTTGAAACAATTAAATAACCAATACGTTTAACATCACGTTCTTTAAGATAGGGATGTTTATATTCCAGATTACCTAACGCTAAGTGGCCAATTACACTGCGCATAGTTTCTGCATAAGGACGACTAGCTGCCATACGATCCTGTGTTTTGCGCATTTTGGATGCGGCAACCATCTCCATCGCTTTAGTGATCTTTTGTGTGTTCTGTACACTACCAATCTTAGAACGTATCTCTTTTGCGCCCGCCATTTCAGCTCCTCCTTATTAACCAAACGGTCTCAATAAAGGCCGAATAGAATTACCAGGATTGAGTTGCTTTAAAAGAATCGAGCAACGCATTTAACTTAGCTTTGATTTCATCGTTATATTTACCTGTCTGATCAATTTCTTTCAGCAAGATAGAATGCTCACGAGTAGCATAAGCCAGCAATGACGTCTCAAAATCACCAATTTTTGCTAGTTCAACATCTTCCAGATAACCACGTTCAGCAGCAAATAAAGATAACGCCTGCTGCGCAACTGACATTGGTGCATACTGTTTTTGTTTCAACAATTCAGTAACTTTCTGTCCGTGATTAAGTTGCTTACGGGTCGCATCATCTAAATCAGAAGCAAATTGTGAAAATGCAGCTAACTCGCGATACTGTGCCAACGCGGTACGAATGCCACCAGATAATTTTTTGATAATCTTAGTCTGAGCCGCGCCACCTACACGTGATACTGAAATTCCTGGGTTAACTGCCGGGCGAATCCCCGCATTAAACAAGTTAGACTCCAAGAAAATTTGCCCATCGGTGATTGAAATAACATTAGTGGGTACGAATGCTGAAACATCACCTGCTTGAGTTTCGATAATCGGTAATGCCGTTAATGAACCCGTTTTGCCTTTTACTTCACCATTAGTAAATTTTTCAACGTATTCAGCATTAACACGCGCAGCACGCTCGAGTAAACGAGAATGGAGATAAAAAACATCACCCGGGTAAGCTTCACGTCCAGGAGGACGCCGTAGCAATAGCGAAATTTGTCGATAAGCAACCGCTTGTTTGGAGAGATCATCATAAATAATTAATGCATCCTCGCCACGATCCCTAAAATATTCACCCATTGCACAGCCAGCGTATGGCGCAAGGTATTGTAATGCAGCAGATTCAGAAGCGGTAGCAACAGCAACTATCGTATTCTCGAGTGCACCGTGCTCTTCTAGTTTACGTACCACATTAGCAATAGTTGAGGCTTTTTGCCCAATTGCTACATAAATACATTTTATTTCTGTATCACGCTGATTAATAATGGCATCAACAGCTAATGCCGTTTTACCGGTTTGGCGATCACCAATGATTAATTCACGTTGACCACGTCCAATAGGAATCATAGCATCAACCGATTTGTATCCTGTTTGTACAGGTTGATCAACCGATTGACGATCAATAACGCCAGGTGCAATAACTTCAACGGCAGAGAACCCATCGTGCTCAACAGGCCCTTTACCATCAATAGGTTCACCCAGCGTATTAACAACTCGCCCAAGTAATCCTCTACCTACAGGTACTTCAAGAATACGACCTGTACACTTGACTTTCATACCTTCTGCTAAGTCGGCATAGGGTCCCATGACTACGGCACCAACTGAGTCACGCTCTAAATTGAGTGCAATAGCATAACGATTACCAGGTAATGCGATCATTTCACCTTGCATAACTTCAGCTAAACCGTGTATGCGGATGATCCCATCATTAACAGAAACAATTGTACCTTCATTGTGAGCTTCACTCACTACATCAAACTGAGCAATACGTTGCTTGATCAGTTCACTGATTTCGGTGGAATTCAGTTGCATATGCTCCAATCCCCTTAAGACTGCAAGACGTCAGTTAAACGCTCAATACGACCACGCACGCTACCATCAATAACCAGGTCTCCGGCGCGGATAATGACTCCTGCGATAACAGACTTATCAATTTTGCAATTCAGCTTAACTTTACGTGACAGACGTTTTTCCATCGCTGCAGAAATTTTAAATTGCTGTTTTTCATTTAGCTCAGTGGCAGAAATGACGTCAATATCAACGGTTGACACCAGAAAAGCGCGTAATTGTATGAATTGCTTCAAAACCTCTGGTAACGTACTAAGACGCCCGTTTTCAGCCATAATGCGAATTAGATTTCGAACATGTTCATCGATTTCATCACCACAAATAGTGATAAATGTTTTCGCTAATGTTTCTGGCGCTATTGAACCAGAAAGCAGCTCACCTATTTGTTGATTACGGGTTGCTTCAGCAATAAAACTGAGCATATTTTGCCATTTATCAACACACTGGTTTTCTACAGCAAAATCAAAAGCTGCTTTGGCATAGGGGCGAGCAACCGTAGTAATTTCAGACATGCCCCTTTCCTCCTTTACAGTTCGTTGACCAATTTATCAACGATGTCGCTATTAGCAGCTACATCAACGGAACGTTCAATTATTTTTTCTGCACCTGAAATAGCTAACATAGCAACTTGTTTACGTAACTCTTCACGTGCACGCTTACGCTCAGCATCAATTTCAATCTGCGCCTGAGCAACGATCTTGTTACGTTCAGTTTCAGCTTCAGCTTTAGCCTCTTCAATCATTTGAGCTCGTTGCTTATTAGCTTGATCAATAATGATTTTTGCTTCTGCTTTTGCTTTTCTCAGTCGTTCGGTCGCATCAGCTTTCGCCAAGTCCAAGTTTTTTTTCGCTCGCTCTGCAGAAGATAAACCATCAGCAATTTCTTTTTGACGTTTTTCAATCGCCGCCATGATTGGTGGCCATACATACTTCATACAAAACAAAACAAACAGGACAAATGCAATAGCCTGGCCGAGGATTGTCGCATTAAGATTCATCGCACAATACCTCTTTAAAAATTAACATATTAATGTTCTTTCCCATTTAGCTTGCATTATCAAGCAACTGCGAACATCACATATAGCCCTAGACCAACAGCAATCATCGGAATGGCATCAACTAAGCCCATAACAATAAAGAACTGCGTACGTAATAGAGGAATCAAATCTGGCTGGCGAGCAGCGCCTTCTAAGAATTTTCCTCCCAGGATGCCGATACCAATTGCAGCACCAATCGCTGCTAATCCCATCATTACAGCGGCAGCCATGTACAGCAGATCCATATTTAGGTTTTCCATGACAGTCTCCAGTTTGTTTCAGTTAAATAAATATCAATTCGTAAGTTGAAATTAATGTTCTTCTGACGCCATCGATAAATAAACGATGGTTAGAACCATAAAAATAAAGGCTTGCAACGTAATAATCAGTATATGGAAAATCGCCCAAGGTAGGTTAAGTATCCACTGTGACCACCAAGGCAACAAAGCCGCAATAAGAATGAAGATCAATTCACCTGCATACATATTACCGAATAATCGTAAACCTAAAGATACTGGTTTAGACAGCAGGCTAACACCTTCTAAAATCAAATTGACAGGAATGAAAATAGGATGATTGAATGGTTGTAAAGTTAACTCTTTCGTAAATCCACTTAATCCTTTCATTTTGATACTGTAGAAAATGATCAAGATAAATACACCAATCGCCATTGACATAGTAATGCTTACATCCGCGGTTGGAACAACACGCAATGCAGGCAATCCCAGGTAATGTTCTCCTATATAGGGAAGTAAATCGATTGGCAACAAATCCATGGTATTCATTAACAACACCCAAACAAACACCGTCAACGCTAAAGGTGCAATGACTTTGCTCTTACCATGATACATATCACGAACGGTATTATCGACAAAACCGATAACTAATTCTATTGCAGTTTGTAATTTACCAGGTACGCCACTGGTTGCATTAATGGCAATTTTTCTAAAGAGCCACAAGAAGATGATTCCAAGGACAACTGAGAAAAAAAGCGAGTCAATATTTAACGTCCAAAACGTTGGATCATTGTTGTTATGGGGATCAACTAATTTGAAGGTACGCAGGTCCAACTGAAGATTATTTAGATGGTGTCCTATGTAACTTCCCGCAGTCATCACTTCTCCTGATGCAGACATGATGTCTTTTACCCTTTTGTTGTTTAAAAATGCTCACTATCTAATTACAACTGGTGTAATGATGTGAATAATCAACATAGCTAAATAGGTCAAACCTAATGGCAAAAATTCTGCTTTAAATATACTCAAAGCAATTACCAACACAGTTATTGTTATAATAACTTTGACTCCCTCACCAATGGTAAAAAACCATGCAATGTGAATAGGAACATCTTTTTTCACTGCCTTTTGATAACGTATTAACAGCATAAACAAAGCATTAGGTAACCAACATGCGAACCCACCCGCAAAAGCAGATAAGCACCATTCTACACTATTCATGTAGAAAGCCATACTCAGGATTACAAGCGCCATTAACTGAAATAACAACAGTTTTAAAGCAATTTTACCGTTGTAGAGGGATACAGACATGACTCTTATTTTTTCTCCCAGTATTTTAAATCTTTAATTGCTGAGTGCGTATAAAACTGTCTTTGTTCAAGAGTGTCAAGAGACAAAAACCTGCAAATTATACGGCCCCTAAAAATGAATTCAATCTATAAGTAGCGAAAACGTGAACAAATATTTAAATTTTTCGATCCAACACGAAAATAAACAAATTTAAGTCAATTTAATTACTATTATTTAATTATATTAATTTTGGAAATATGATCTTTATCACATTTCAATATGGTTATTTATTTACTTAAAAAAAAATCGAATAAAAAAATTGAAAAATCAAAGATAAAAAATTATTTCTGAAATACTAATTATTTTTTTATTGAAAATAAATAGGAAAAATACATTTAGATATTTTTATGTAACTAATTAATAATGTAAGAATACAATAAATTTATCATCTCTTTCAGTTACTAATATGTAACAGAAAAGTTAACATCATTTCTTTTTAAAATTTTAATATAAAAATTACAGTAACATTTAAAAATTTATTTTTTATGACCAAAAAATGTCACTTTTTTTGATCAAAAACAATATTAATTGAACCCCAACATCACTAAATGTCGCTGTTCATCGAGGCCAGGTACATCCAATGAAATAATTTTATTTAGCTTAAAATTAGCTGGAAAAGTTGATATTTCATTTGTGGAAAGTGTTCCTTTAAGTGCATAGAATTGCCCTCCGTTTTGCTTTGGAAGATGCTGACACCAAGAAAGCATATCCTGCAATGAAGCAAATGCCCGGCTTATAATGCCATCAAATTTTTCTACCGGTTGGTATTGTTCAACTCGTTTTTGGATAGGCTCTATGTTTTTAAGCATCAATTCATGTTGTATTTGTCGTAAAAATCTGACTCGTTTTCCCAAACTATCTAACAGTGTGAAATGAGCATTCGGGCGAACAATAGCAAGTGGTATACCCGGTAATCCAGGGCCTGTTCCAACATCAATAAATCGTTTACCAACAAGATATTTATCTACAATTATGCTATCTAAAATATGACGAATAATCATTTGTTCAGGTGATCTAACTGAAGTTAAATTATATGTTTTATTCCATTTATTTAATAATTCAATATAGGCAATTAGCTGCTGTATTTGCTGATTTGTCAAAATAATATCTGTTTTATCTAATAAAGTTTTAAAATAGGTTATTAAGCTCATTTTAAGCACTCCGACGTAATAAACCTTGTTTTTTTAACCAAACTAATAATATGGATATTGCGGCTGGCGTAATACCTGATATTCGCGACGCTTGACCGATAGAACTAGGTTTATGATCATTGAGCTTGGCAATGACTTCATTAGAAAGACCAGTAATTTGCGTGTAGTCTAGATTAGTTGGTAATGCAGTATATTCATTACGGAGTTGTCTCTCTATTTCTTCTTGTTGACGAGTAATATAACCTTCATACTTTACTTGAATTTCAACTTGATTTGTGACTTGAGGATCATCAATTGCCGGTGAAAAATAGTTTAACGAAGTAAGTAGTTTGTAACTCATTTCAGGGCGCCGAAGTAAATCTTCGCCATTCGCTTCTTTTGAAAGCGGAACAGTTAACACTTCATTAAGATCACCAATTTTATCTGAATTAGGATGTAACCAAAGATTACATAGTCGTTGGCGTTCTCGTTCTATTAATTCAACTTTACGACAAAATTTTTGCCAACGGTTTTCATCGATTAAACCAAGTTCGTAGCCTTTTTCCGTTAAACGAAGATCAGCGTTGTCTTCACGCAGCATAAGACGATATTCTGCTCGTGAAGTAAACATTCTATAGGGTTCTTTAGTACCTAGTGTACAAAGATCATCAACTAAAACACCAATGTAGGCTTGATCACGACGAGGGTACCACCCTTCTTGTTCAAAAGCATAACGAGCTGCGTTAAGGCCGGCTAATAATCCTTGTGCTGCGGCTTCTTCATAGCCAGTCGTTCCATTAATCTGACCAGCAAAAAATAACCCTTTGATAAATTTACTTTCTAAAGTGGGTTTTAAATCTCGAGGATCAAAAAAATCATATTCAATAGCATATCCCGGTCGAATAATACGAGCATTTTCTAGACCTTTCATTGAATGAATAATTTGCATTTGTACATCAAAAGGTAAGCTAGTAGAAATTCCATTAGGATAAATTTCATTGCTAGATAGACCTTCTGGCTCAAGGAAGATTTGATGTGCAGAACGATCAGCAAATCGCATAACTTTATCTTCAATAGAAGGGCAGTAACGGGGACCGATTCCTTCAATAATACCTGCATACATAGGACTACGATCTAAATTATCACGGATCACCTGGTGAGTTTTTTCATTCGTATAAGTTATGTAGCAAGGTAATTGTTGTGGGTGTTGCTCCGCAGCTCCAATAAAAGAGAAAATAGGTGTAGGATCATCACCAAATTGCGGAGCTAATTGGGCAAAATCGATAGTTCTTGCATCTATTCTAGGCGGTGTACCTGTTTTAAGTCGATCTACCCGTAAAGGTAGTTCTCTTAACCTATGCGATAGATTAATAGCAGGAGGATCACCTGCTCTGCCTCCACTATAATTTTCTAATCCTATGTGGATCTTACCGTCAAGGAAGGTACCTACTGTTAGTACGACAGATTTTGCGTGAAATTTTAATCCCATTTTGGTTATCACGCCAATAATTTGATCGTTTTCTATGATCAAGTCTTCAACAGCTTGTTGAAAGATCATTAGATTATTTTGATTTTCTAGAGCACTTCTAATCGCTTGCTTATAAAGTACACGATCAGTTTGAGCTCTTGTTGCTTGCACTGCTGGTCCTTTACTTGCATTGAGCGTTCTAAATTGGATCCCCGCTTTATCAGTTGCAATAGCCATAATGCCACCTAAGGCATCAATTTCTTTAACCAGATGTCCTTTACCTATTCCGCCGATAGCTGGATTGCATGACATTTGACCCAAAGTATCAATGTTATGGGTTAGGAGTAAAGTTTGACGTCCCATACGAGCAGCAGCCATAGCTGCTTCAGTACCAGCGTGGCCTCCACCAATAATAATGACGTCAAATAGTTCTGGGTAAAACATGTATGAACCTTAGTGTTAAAAATGTCTTGGGGGATGAATTTTACTCGAGTTTTGCAAAGAGGCAAGTTATATGATCCTTGCTTAATATAAATAAGATCTTTTTATTTAAAGATCTCTTTATTAGATCTTTTATTAGGATCACGATCTACTGTGGATAAACGTAAATAGCCTAAGAAGATCATTATGTTATTTATGATCTTTAGCTGTGAATGATAGGTGATCCTATGCCGTATAAGCTGGGATTAATATAGCTAGTTATACACAGGCATTACTGGCATTCAAGCTTATACTCTGGATAACTACGGGTTATTCCCTACTTTTTCGCAAAGTTATCCACATTTTGTTTAAGTTTTATTTATTCAAATCTGTAATATTATTTTTCCACTTTTCGATCCAAATTTCTGCGGCTTCTTCCGGCACGTCATATTCTAGAATATCAATCTCTAATAGTTCACCTACGCGTTTTGCATGATGATCCTTTAGTAGTAGATCTAATATATGGATGGCTCCACAAAAAGTATCATATTCCTTGCTGCCTATTCCAATCGCACCATAATTAATCTGGCTAAGATCTGGTTTTTCTTCGCTGATCTCTTTTGCTAGAGGTTGTATATTTTCAGGTAGTTCACCTGCTCCATGGGTAGAGCATACTATTAACCAAATACCTTTTATTGGTAGCTCTTTTAAGGATGGACCGTATGTTATTTCAGTGTCGAAACCATATTTTTCCAATATTTCAGCGACATGCTCAGCAACATATTCGGCGCTGCCCATAGTGCTACCTGTTATCAACGTTACTTTTGTCATTATGAACCTCATTTTTTAAAACAATAGCTATTGTATGCTGTGAATGAGCTGGGATCTACCTGTGGATAATATGGTTATTATATTTTTTATGGATTGATAGTACGCATTATTGGATTTTGTAAAGAGATCAAAGTTTCAGTAGATTGGATCTCATCTATTGTCTGTATCTTATTAATAAGAACGTCTTGTAACTCATCAATGGATCGACACATTACCTTAATAAATATACTATATTGTCCGGTTGTGTAGTAGACTTCGACCACTTCGTCTAATTCATCAAGTTTTTTCAGGGCCGTATGGTAATCTTTTGCGCTTTTCAAAATAATGCCAATAAAGCAACAGACATCAAAACCTAATTGCTTAACACTAATATCTACCCGCGTTCCTACAATAATCCCTGCTTGTTTCATTTTTTCGACTCGGACATGTATCGTACCAGGACTTACCGCAAATTTTTTAGCCATTTCAGCGTAAGGGATCCGTGCATTTCTCATTAGTTCATTAAGTATGTCACGATCCAGATTATCGATCTGATAATTTTCAGCCATTTTAAAACACCATTTTTAACGATTATCTATTTTTAAAGGATATATTTTAAATATTATAAATCATAATGACTTTTTTTTATTAAGTATATTGAATTTATAGCCTGATTTATTGCTTAATCTGTATAACAAAGCAAATAATGCTACAGATTATGGGGTAAGAAAATGGAAAAGTCATTCATCGAAAAACAACAACAAATTAGTTTTGTTAAATCATATTTTTCACGTTTATTAGAAAAAGAGTTAGCTTTAATTGAAGTTCAAGCACCTATCTTAAGTCGTCTCGGTGATGGGGTTCAGGATAACCTTTCTGGTCGTGAAAAAGCAGTGCAAGTTAAAGTAAAATCGATGCCAGATTCTGTTTTTGAAGTTGTACACTCATTGGCTAAATGGAAACGTAAGACGTTAGGTCGTTTTGATTTTAAACCTGGACAAGGGCTTTATACCCATATGAAAGCATTGCGTCCAGATGAAGATCGTCTGACACCGATTCATTCTGTATTTGTAGATCAGTGGGATTGGGAAAAAGTAATGCTTAAAGATGAGCGCTCTCTTGATTATTTAAAACAGACGGTAATGAAAATTTATCAAGCAATCAAGGAAACAGAAAAAGCAGTTAGCACAGAATTTGATTTAGATCCGTTCTTACCTGAGCAAATTCATTTTATTCATAGTGAAGAACTATTACAACGCTATCCTGATCTTGATGCTAAAGGAAGAGAACGTGAAATAGCTAAAGAATTAGGTGCAGTTTTTCTTATTGGTATTGGTGGCAAATTATCGCATGGCCTTGCTCACGATGTACGTGCTCCTGATTATGATGATTGGACAACACCTAACGGTGAGGGTTATGCCGGTTTAAATGGTGATATTATTGTTTGGAACCCTATTTTACAGGATGCATTTGAAATTTCTTCAATGGGGATCCGTGTTGATACAGATGCGCTTACATACCAATTAGCAATCACAGGTGATGAAGATAGAATGTCTTTTGAATGGCATCAAGCATTGATAAAAGGTCAAATGCCACAAACAATAGGTGGCGGTATTGGACAATCTCGTTTAGTAATGTTATTACTGCAGAAAAAGCATATTGGGCAAGTTCAATGTAGTGTATGGTCACCGGAAAGTCATGCAGTTATTGCGGATATGCTGTAATTATTTCCAATAGCGTGTTAATCGACTTTTTAGCCCGGTATCAAAATGCCAGATGTAATCGAAAATGTTTAGGATACCGGGTTTTCCATATTTAGATAATGTAACAGCATGAAAATGTTGTTGATTAGCTTGTTGAATTTTTATTTTTTTTACTAAATTATCAGGTAGTCGTTGAGCAATAAAATCTGAAATTACAACGACATCTGTATCTTTCCATTGCCGTTGTTGCATTTTTTCTACGCATTTGTTTAAACAAGCAGCTAAATCGGTTCCTCCACTAAATGTTTGATTAAGAAATTGTATTAATTGCTCTAATCCATCATTGTTTAATAAATCGTAATGAATAACTTCCATGGAAAATAGAATAATGTGACACTGACGGTTGTCACGCATGGCTATTTTCATTAAAGCAAGACAAAAAGCTTTAGCACAATGCTCATTAAATTTTCCCATTGAACCTGAAGTGTCAATACATACAATGAATGGCCCTTTTAGTTGTTGCTTTTCTTCATGCTTGATAGATGGATGTAATATCTTGCGTTGCTGCCAATTATCGCCTTGTAACCGGTATGTAAGTAACTGTTTTTCGACTAATTTGCGATAAAATTCAAATTCAAGTTCTTCTAATCCAAGCATAGCTAATTCACTGGGTAAAAGACGTAAAATATCATTACCGTGATTTATACCACTAATTTGCTCTGGTATTTGGTCAGGTATTTTTTCCAATAAGATTTTTGACTCTATTATTTGCTGCTTTTTTTGTTGAGATTTCAACGGATTACTTCTACCTAAAAGTTCGGCTAATTTTTCTAATTCAGCTTGTTGTTGTAAAAAATGACTATACTGAATTAACAATTGAATATTATTAGAAGATTGCGTTAAAACTCCTTTATTAATATCCCATAATTTACCAGCAGACTGATTATCTTGATTAAAAATTTCTGTCAAATTTCCGGTTAATTTCAATCGTTGCTCTAATTCAGCCAATAATTGTTCTTTTTCCTGCTCTAATAACAGTTTATTAAAAGTTGTCACTTCAATAATAAGGTTAAGACGCCAGCGTTGAATAAATAGCGATTGTCCAGCGGGATCATGAGATATTCTTTCCTGTAAATAATTGGCTTCTTGCACAAAAGTAGAGTCTATGTCCGTTAGTTTATTAATAGTTACCGGAAGATTGCCAAAAAACTTTATTGCATCAATAGCTAAATTTTGCTGATAAAGTGTAAATTCTTCGGTTAATTTAATTGGTAACAGGGTCTCTTGTAATTGACGATATAAATTTTTTTTCCATGCTAAAAGATCTTTTAATAATACAGGCTTAAGATTAGGATACTTTTCGAAAAAAAGGACTAATTGAGGTGTGGCAAGCAATGTTAAAACAATTTCTTCTATTAGCTCCATTTCATTAATGGAGAGTAACATATCAATCGTTGTGATATTTAACATAGATTATTTGCTCATCATCTGCGTTCTTAATTGAGATAATTTTTCTGTTAGAGTTAAAAAGCTTTGCTCAATAGTTGCTAGCCAATGATTTTCAATAAAAAAACAAGGTTGATGATGACTAAATAAAGATTTTTGTTGTTGAATTAAATAATTAAGTTGTTCGAGCTTTTCCAGCCATTTTTTATCTAATTTATTTTCATCTATTTTTTCGTTTAAATAAAGTGTTGATGATTTTCTACTTGCATCCAGCACTTGCAATTGATTTTTGCTATTAACTTGCGCTGAAATTAATTGAGGATAACCAATACCATTAAGTCGAGTAGAAATTTTTCCTTTATTTAATGTATCGTTGATTGAATTTTTATCTAATGTAATTGAAATAACTTTTATATTATGTAAAACAAGCGGGGTATGTAAAAATAATGTTATGTTTTTTTCATTAATTTGCTTGGATACAGAATAATGTGGAATGCGATTGAATAGACGATTTTTTTTCTTTAATTTAAAAGCGGTTTTATTATTATTAATTTGGGTTGATTGCTGCCATTCATTATGAAGATCATCTATTTTCTTAGTGATAGCTTGTTGTTGCCAACCTTCTTCTATTAATAACGTAGTAATTAATTGTGTTAATAGCTGTAAGGATTGCAAATCATGCCAAAGGCAATCTTTAAATAAAATAATATCTAAAGGTGATATTGCATCTCGCCCATTAAAAAAAGCACTAGCTTGAAGTAAATGGATAGCTTTTTTCCAACGACGATCAGAAATATAAGGTGATGGAACTAAATTATCAATTTGTTGCCTTAATTGATAAATTATTTCAAAGCAATTATCCGGTAGTTTTATTTGGCTAATTTCTACTTGCCACTCTTCGTATTCTTCATTACTTATTTGAAGTTGTTTGGGAACAATATTTACACTCTCTTCTTTTTGGCTATTTAATAATGCCCTAAAGTTCTGTTTTTTATGAACTTTATTTAGACATAAACGAATAAGCATACGATCATATAAAGCTTCAAGACTACTATCTGATTCTGGCAGTTCATTAGAAGCGGTGATAAGTAATCGCATTGGAATACTTTCTTCTTGAAAGCCATTTCTAAATTTTTTTTCGTTAATTGCCGTTAACAGCGTATTTAATATAGCAGGGCCGGCTTTCCAGATCTCGTCAAGGAAGATAATTTCGGCATTAGGTAAATAGCCTGTCGTTAAACGCTGATAACGTCCTTCTTCTTTTAATGCTTGAATAGAAAGTGGGCCGAAAATTTCTTCTGGCGTTGAAAAACGAGTCATTAGATATTCAAATGAATTAACTGTTTTAAAGGCTTGTTTTATCCGCCTGGCTATCATACTTTTAGCAATACCAGGTGGACCTAGTAGAAAAACACTTTCTCCCGATAATGCGGCTAATAAACAAAGGCGAATAGTATGCTGCCGTTCATATAAACCAGTTTCTAGGTAGTTGCTCAATTGAGCGATGCGTTCAGCTAATTGCATATACTCTTCTCCTGTCTAAAAAAATTATTGCAAATTAATTTATTGAATTTTAGTAAATTCATTAAAAAAAAATAAACCTAATTTATTTTAGGTTTGTTCTATTTACGCGAAATATTTACTGTTGAGGATCTTTTTTATTAATTAAATTTTGTCCATCTTCTTGCTGTAACAGAAGGAAAATAAATGAAGAAGATAGCGTAATTAGACCTATAGTAATAAATGTATAATGAAAATTATCAATGTGATCACCATAAGGCAGCGACTCAAAAAAGTGTAAAATTGCGGCACTACTCGCAATACCAAAACTGATAGCAAGTTGTTGGGTTACAGCTAACATACTATTACCAGAACTGGCATTGCTTTCAGTTAAATCTGCTAGAGTAAGTGTATTCATAGCTGTAAATTGGGTAGACATTACTGCACCCAGTAAAAATAAAGGAATTATCAAAACATAAATTGGCATATTAGGTTACTGCAATGAAAATTGAGTAATAATTAAACCAATAATAAATGTTATTGTAAAAAGTGTTTTTTTATAGCCATAGTTAGTTAATATTTTTGTCACAACAGATTTTGCCGATATAGAGCCTATCGCCATTGGAGCCATCATTAAACCAGCTGTAACCGCTGGGTGTCCAAATCCTACTTGTAACATTAACGGCATTAAAAACGGAATACAGCCTGTACCTAAACGGGTCATAATGTTACCAGCTATGCCGATAGAAAATGTTCTTGTACTAAATAAACTTAATGGAATAATCGAATAAGAGATTTTTTTTGCGTGCAATACATAAAGAAAAAGTAAAAAAATGCCGCCCATAATTAGAATTAATGGTGCATAATTGGTTAATTTTTTGTTATTAAAAAAATCTAAACTCACTGTTAGCATCACAATCCCTGTACCAAAAAGAATAAATCCTGTGGTATCAAAGCAGCGTTTAGGCATTTTAAAATCAGGCATATGTTTTAGTGCATATAAAATACCTAATAAACCAATAGGAATATTAATAATAAATATCCAATGCCAACTGGTATAAGTTACTAAAAAACCACCCAGTAAAGGTCCTAATATAGGCCCAACTAATCCAGGAATAGTAACAAAATTTAAAATAGGTAGTAATTCACTGCGTGGATAAGCTCGCAATAATGCTAGACGTGCAACAGGCATCATCATTGCACCGCCTATTCCTTGAATGATGCGAGAAAAAACCAAAAATTCTAATGATAATGACATTGCAGATAAGAAGGATCCTAAAGAAAATAGACTAACTGCAAAGATAAAAATTTTTCTTGTACCAAAACGATCTGCTAACCATCCACTGATAGGAATAAGGAGAGCAACAGTTAATGTATAACTTATTACAGCAGATTGCATTGCTAAAGGAGAATGATTAAGACTTTTAGCTATATCAGGCAATGCAGTATTTAAAATAGTTGCATCTAGGCTCTGCATAAAAAAGGCCATTGCGGCTATGACTGGTAGTCCAAACATATTTTGTGTTGTTTTTAACATTTAATAACCTAAAAAATAAGGTAAACAGAAATAAATCAGATTTTAAAATAGATTATCTTTTATTTATTTTAGAAAATTATAGCACTAACAGATATCTAATGAATCATTGCTTATATAGCTTTGTGCTAGGTAATTGTTTCTAAATAATTCTTATCAATAAATTTAAAATTTAAATTTAGAGCTAGCTAAAGCATAAATAAATTGTTTTTGTCGAAAAAAAGAGCAAACAGCTAAAGTTTACAAATTATTGCTTGCCTGCCGCGTAAAACTCCCTATAATGCGCCCCCACTGAGTCAGGATAGAACGAATCAATTAAAGAGGATTTTATCGACTTAGGGTAAAGAAAAGTAGAAATAACTACTTGACTTTACAGGTGAAAAGCGTAATATACGCCACCTCGCGACCTGGGTCGCACGCTCTTTAACAATTAATCAGACAATCTGTGTGGGCACTCGCAAGACATCATCAAAAACTATTTGAAGATTAAGTCTTGAAGAGTGACAAAACAGTTAATTCATATATGAACTAATAAGCAGTAACGTGATTTTGGGCCACAGCGAAGGCGTTAAAACGTCGACAAAGTGGCAAAAAGAAGCGTTACGGCCAGTAAAACATTCTTTGAGCATCAAACTTTTAATTGAAGAGTTTGATCATGGCTCAGATTGAACGCTGGCGGCAGGCCTAACACATGCAAGTCGAGCGGCAGCGGGAGAAAGCTTGCTTTCTTGCCGGCGAGCGGCGGACGGGTGAGTAAGGTATGGGGATCTGGCCGAAGGCGGGGGATAACCACTGGAAACGGTGGCTAATACCGCATAATCTCTAAGGAGCAAAGTGGGGGACCATTAGGCCTCACACCTTCGGATGAACCCATATGAGATTAGCTAGTAGGTGGGGTAAAGGCTCACCTAGGCGACGATCTCTAGCTGGTCTGAGAGGATGATCAGCCACACTGGGACTGAGACACGGCCCAGACTCCTACGGGAGGCAGCAGTGGGGAATATTGCACAATGGGCGCAAGCCTGATGCA
>NZ_CAJCFU010000038.1:0-11395 GCF_903968575.1 Arsenophonus endosymbiont of Apis mellifera
TCCGTTACTTTCCTTTAAATCAGCCCCAAAGTCGCGACACACTTCACCTGCATACTGATGAAATGCTTTGTAGTGCAAGCCACTGAGTACTTTCTTTCGGTACTTAGTCACAAAGACAAGGTGAACATGTAAAAGAAACGCTGCATGTCTTGAACGGTTGATTTTATATTTTTGCATTGAAATTAACCGGATATACGGTAAGATAGTGAGATAATTTACTACACACTGAGTAATAATGCTAATTCTAAAAGCCTACAAATTCAGACTCGAACCAACCGAAAAACAGTCGCAACGTTTGCGGCAGTTGTGCGGATGCGCTCGTTTTATCTGGAATTACGGGCTAGCAGAGACGCAACGCATTATTGAATCCGGCGGTAAACTACCGTCAGCGTTTGAACTAAATCGGATGCTCACAGAATGGAAAAAAAAGCCGGAACATTCCTTTTTGCAAGAAGCCTACACGGATAATCTTCAGCAGAAACTCAAAGATCTGCACGGGGCATGGAAACGCTGCTTTGATAAAAAACTGGCAGCAAAAGCTCCTGTATTTAAAAGGAAAAATGACGGGCGTGATTCAGTTCGTTTTGTTAATTTTGATAAATATTGTCAGCTCGATAATGGCAGAGTGAGATTACCGTCAGGTTTGGTATGGGTAAAGTTCCGGCAGTCGCAAAAGCTGTACGGTAAGATTAAAAACGCAACCGTTAGCCAACATGCGGGACACTGGTATATATCGTTTCAGGTCGAACTGGAAATGGACATTCAGCCTCATTCGTCAGCAACAATGATTGGTTTGGATGCAGGTGTAACCAGACTCGCCACGCTGTCAGACGGCACAGTGTTTGAACCTGTAAACAGTTTTAAAACCAACCAAAAAAAGCTGGCGAAATTCCAGCGTCAGTTAAGCTGTAAAGTTAAATTCAGCAATAACTGGAAAAAACAGAAGCGAAAAATCCAACGTCTCCACTCGCATATAACCAATATCCGCAAAGACTACCTTCACAAAGTCACCAGTGAAATCAGCAAAAACCACGCGATGATCGTCATTGAGGACTTAAAGGTCAGTAACATGTCGAAATCGGCAAAAGGTACACAAGAGCAGCACGGACGGAATGTCAGGGCAAAATCAGGACTTAACCGTTCGATACTGGATCAGGGTTGGTATGAAATGCGCCGTCAGCTTGAGTACAAGCAGCTATGGCGCGGTGGTCAGGTATTAGCTGTGCCTCCGGCATATACAAGTCAACGGTGTGCATGTTGTGGTCATACAGCGAAAGAAAATCGTCAATCACAAAGTAGATTCGAGTGCCTTGAGTGCGGGTATACAGAGAACGCAGATATCAACGGAGCTCGTAACATTTTAGCGGCAGGACATGCCGTGTTAGCCTGTGAAGTGAACGGTGCAGTAATGCCGTCAGCAGCAGGAACCAGGCTTCTGAGCGATCAGATAGTCTCCGACTAACGGGAATCCCCCTCCTGAGTCACGAAGTGTGAAGGTGGGGGAGGATGTCAACTAGAACAGCAAAATATTCCTCATGGTGATATTTATATAGTGTTTACACCCGATGCCAAAATAGGTCGTGGTGCGCATAACATCGATTTAAAAAAATTTAAGGTACAGTGGGCATATAATTTGATTGGCAGGGGGATTGGCGGGCTTGAATATGAAAATTTTAATATTGCTAATGTGAGGATAAAAATTATCGGTAAAGGGACACTTAAAGAGAGTTCTAAAGAGGGTATGGTAGATGCTTTGACATTGGCTACCCGTATTCATAATCAGATCCCAAGCCAAGAAATAGCAAAGTCAACCATAATGGATCAAGGTTTTTATCATCTAAATGGTATTAAAGGCACAGTAGAAAAAACTGAAATGAATTATATTATTTGTGATTTTGATGAGCAAAGCTTTGCCAAACGCAAACGAGCTATGTTCCATATTGCAGAAGAACTGGGAAAAGATTTGCATCCTGACTGTTACATTGAATTGACGGTCGATGATATTTGTTACAATATGAATAAAGTTGTTTGCCAGTATCCACATGTCATTGATATTGCTAAACAAGCGATGATTGACTGTAATATTAAACCTATTGTACAACCAATTCGAGATATTACCCATGGCGCACTGTTAGCCAATTATGGTATCCCTTGTCCAAATATTTTTACTGGTGGATATAATTTTGATAGTAAATATGAATTTATTTCTTTAGAGGGTATGCAGCAGGCAGTTGAAGTCATTCTTCGCATTGTCACTTTAACGGCACAATATGCTAAATCAGACCAAGTGGCTGTAAACGAATAATGATTAACCTGCCAATGAATTATCAACCAGTCAAGCTAATCATGTTTTATGATATACAGGTTAAACAATTTTAATCGTTAAAATACCAATATCCATCATTAATTAGTTTGGTTAATAATTGCATAAAACAATTGTTATTCAAAGCGTTATCTAACATATCAGCTTGGATCTGTGGTTTTTCAAACAATATATTGATGGCTGTGATAGGTGGTTTAAAAAATTTTAATTGTTCACCATTAACAAAGTATTGATCTGCTACACATAACGTACGTAAGCCATTAAGTTTGTATAGCGTATTTCCTTGGCGCAGAAGCTGAATAACTTGCTCAAGGGTATAGGATGGATCGGGCGGTGCAATATCTAACTCATGACGTGACTGAGAAATAAATGTGCCAAACCAATGAGTAAAAATTTGTGGTTGAGCAAGCATTTGTTGCATTATATGTTGGATTTCCGTTAATTCAGTGGGCAATATCATAGCAGGATGGTCACGTGTTGCTATATCTGGATCACGATAATGATAATTACCTAAGTCATTAGCGATAAGATAATCGGCAAAACTACTAAATAATTCACGGCTAGACGGTGATCTAAACCCAACGGAGTAATTAAGTGAAGTCTCTATGGAATAACCTTCATGGGGAAAGCCTGGCGGTATATAAAGAATATCACCTGGCTCAAGTTGTTCGTCAATAATGGCAGCAAAAGGTTCAACCTGGAGTAGATCTGGATGTGGACAATGTTGTTTTAGTGTGATCTTTTCACCTACTCGCCAATGACGACGGCCAAGACCTTGAATGATGAAAACATCATATTGATCAATATGGGGGCCAACCCCACCTGCTGGAACAGAATAAGAAACCATTAAATCATCAATTCGCCAATCAGATAAAACACGAAAGGGGGCTATTAGGGCCGATGCTGGATAATGCCAATGATTAACGGCTTGTACTAGTAGTGACCATCCAGTTTCGGCCAATTGATCATAGTTATCAAAAGGGCCGTGAGTAACATTCCAACTTCCAGCTTGAAAGCTAACTAATCGGCTATCCACTTCATCTTCCATAGCTAATCCTGCTAACTCATCAGCTGAAATAGGATCAATAAAATCAGTAAATCCTTGTTTTATTAATAACGGCCGCTTTTGCCAATAATTTTTGATAAAATCTGGCCAATTGATATTAAGTTGATAGTCAATCATTTTATTCTGCATATTTATTTAATTTGTTAGCTAAAAGGTAAGCAAATGGCGTTGCTATTTAGTGATATTAGCTATCTGTCACCGGGAGTTGTTGTCTAAAAGTGACAATCACTCGCGCTCCACCTAATGGATTATGAGTAATAGCAATATCTCCATCATATTGTTCAATTATTTCAGCCGCAATAGAGAGTCCCAAACCTTGTCCTGGTCGTAGAGTATCGATTCGTTGACCTCGTAAAAAAATCAAATCACTTTTATCTTCAGCAACACCAGGACCGTCATCATCTACGATAATAATTAATGAATTTTCAGTGCTACTAGCGCTAACTTCGACAAATTCAAGACAATATTTGCAGGCGTTTTCAATAATATTACCCATAATTTCCATAAAATCTATCGGTTGACCTAGCCAAGTCATTTCAGGTGAGACATCGAGGGTCAAATTGACGCCTTTTTGTTGATATACTTTTGTTAAAGCACTACATAGATTGTCTAATAAGGCGGAAACAGAAGAAATCTCTCGGATCGCGAAATGATCCTCACTATGTATACTTGCACGATGCAAATAGTAGCCGATTTGTTGTGAAATTCGGCCAATTTGTTCCAGCATGATAGGTTCAGCTTGTTCAATGGTCATTTGTTTGCTTGAGCGCACAGAACGGAGGGTTGATTGTAATACCGCTAACGGAGTTTTTAGGCTATGGCTCAGATCAGCCAGTGTAGTACGATATTTGGTATAGCGCTTTTGTTCGTTTACGAGTAAATTATTCAAGTTACGCACTAATCCGCTGAGCTCTAATGGCGGATTTTCATCCAGTGCCTCCCGCTCGCCTTTTTCGATGCCGCTTATTTGTGAGCTTAATGATTTTATCGGGTATAAACTCCAGGAAGTCACTAGCCAAAGTAGCGGAATGACCAGAATAAAATTGGTTAATATAACATAGCCAAACCATTCCCAAACTAATCCAGTTTTCTGTAGATCTAAAGGTAAGGTATCTATGACTACAATAGTAAGTTGCGGTAGATTTTCGGTTGCCTGATAATGGTTGACAGAAACTGAGTGAATTAAAGAGCGATCCTCAATATCAGTAACGTTTTTAGCCGGTTTACTGCCGTTAGGTGAAACTTTCATTAATTCACGAGTGGTATTTAAATCGGTGTCTAATTCATACAGCCCATCCTTTTTTAGCCACTCTTTTTCAATGGCTTTTTCAATGGCGGGAATATAGTGTTGTCGCCACAGAATTTCACCCTGTTGATTATAAATTAAAATAAAAGCCGAGGTATTTAAGGTGAAGTCAGTTGGAACATGAATATCTAACTTATTATTACGCCATTGAGCCAGGCTATAAAATAGATTACTTTGACTTCGTAGTAAGGTATAGGTTGTTTTATCAAAACTAACTAAATAGCCAACGATAGCAACAGCACCATAGGAGAGTGTTAATGCTAATATTATCCCTGAAGTCGCAAGTAAAAAACGAGTTCGCAACGAAAGAGGTTTTTTGCGTTTTATAAAATTAAATAGCATCATCAGGCTGTTCTGCGTCAAACCGATAACCTTGCCCACGAACGGTCACAATGACATCATTAGGCCACACTTGCATAATCTTTTTTCGTAATCGTCCCATTAAAACATCGATAGTATGACTTTCACGCAATTCTGCATCTGGATAGAGCTGGCGCATTAGTGACTCTTTACTCACCACCTTACTGTTATTGCGCATTAAAGTTTCTAAAATCTTATATTCAAATGCAGTAAGTTTGATATTTTTATCTTTAATAGTGAATTCTTTACGCGACATATCAATAATAAAATCACTCAGTTGAAGTATTTGCGAAGCAAGTCCACTGTTACGACGCATTAATGCTTGAATTCTTGCTAAGATCTCCTCCAGGTGAAAAGGTTTGGTAACATAATCATCGGCGCCACTATTTAAGGCAACCACTTTTTCTTGCCAGCGTTCACGAGCGGTTAATATTAAAATAGGCAATTTAATATTGTCTTGCCGCCAACGCCTGATCATACTTAATCCATCTTCACCCGGTAATCCTAAGTCAACAATTGCAATATCGGGGTTACTCTCTTGCAAAAAATAATCGGCTTCTTTAGCATCTGCTGCTGCATCTACTTGGTGACCGGTCTCTTTTAACTGGACAGTTAGATGGTGACGTAAAAGCGCATTATCTTCTACAATTAATATCCGCATAACAACCTCAATTTCTCAATAGCTCTACTAGAAAAAGTAGTAATAAATCCTATGTTAGAAGGATAGCTGGATGACGGCAAGATATTACTGAATGAAAAGAAAATAATTATATGGTTTGATTGACTGACTAAATGTAAAAGTAGGGTGAGCAATCAATATTGCTCACCGATTAACGTTATTTTAAATAGTCCACCAGATTAATTGAGTAACCAATATAGTTGGCCGGAGTCATTGTTTTTAATCGATCTTTTTCTGTTTGAGGTAAATCTAAGTCATCAATAAATGCTTTGATGTCATCTGCTGTAGCTCGCTTGCCGCGGGTTAACGCTTTTAGTTTTTCATAAGGTTTTTCAATTCCATAGCGGCGCATAACAGTTTGAATAGCTTCAGCCAGCACTTCCCAGTTTGCGTCTAATTCAGTTTGTAAATTTTGCTCATTAACTTCTAGCTTGCTTAAGCCTTTCAATGTCGCTTGATAAGCGACTAAAGCATAACCAATGCCGACCCCTAAATTACGTAATACCGTTGAATCTGTTAGATCACGTTGCCAACGTGAAATGGGTAATTTGTTTGCCAGATGATTTAATAAGGCATTTGCTAGTCCGAGATTACCTTCGGAATTTTCAAAATCAATCGGATTAACTTTATGTGGCATGGTTGATGAACCAATTTCACCGGCAACGGTTTTTTGTTTGAAATGGTTAAGGGCAATATAACCCCAGATATCCCGATTAAAATCGATCAAAATGGTATTGAAACGAGCAATACAATTAAATAGTTCAGCTATATAGTCGTGCGGTTCAATTTGGGTTGTGAACGGATTCCATTTTATACCTAACGAAGTGACAAACTCTTCACTGAACAAATGCCAGTTTATGTCAGGATAAGCTGATAAATGGGCGTTATAATTACCCACCGCGCCATTAATTTTGCCTAAAATTTCGATTTGCTCAAGTTGCTGATATTGCCGCTGCATACGATAAGCAACATTGGCAAACTCTTTACCTATCGTAGTCGGTGTCGCAGGTTGGCCATGGGTTCTTGATAGTAGCGGCAAAGCGCGATAAAGATGAGCCATCTCTTTTAGATTATTAATGATTTTTCGCCATTGTGGAAGAACTACTTGGTCACGGGCAGTTTTTAGCATTAGCGCATGGGATAGATTATTAATATCTTCAGAGGTACAGGCAAAATGAATAAATTCTGCCACTTTTTCTAGTTCAGGCATGGCGGCCATTTTTTGTTTTAGGAAATACTCAACCGCTTTTACATCATGATTCGTTGTTTGTTCAATTTGTTTGATCTGAATGGCATCATTTTCATTGAAGTTAGTAACAATTAGCTCAAGATAAGCCTTTGCTTCGGCACTAAAAGTGGGGACTTCTTGAATGTCAGCACATGCAGCTAATTTTTGTAGCCAGCATACCTCTACTTGAATACGATATTTCAGTAAACCAAATTCACTGAAAATTGGACGTAATAGACTGACTTTATCACTGTAGCGGCCATCAATTGGCGATACAGCAGTCAGTGAAGATAATTCCATTGCTAGTGACTCCCAAATTTATTAACAATGAGCAAGAATTTCTTTTGCTTGAGTGATCAAACTTTGTCGCGAAAACATTAATTGTAGGCGGCTGCCACCGATTTGTTGCCATAGAACGGCGCTACGAATACCCGTAAAAAGTAATGCACGCACTTTAGCTTGTACCGAACTATTTTGAAGGATATCAGGAGCACCCGTTACCTGAATACGAGGGCCAATAGGGCTAATCACATCCACATAAATACCCGCCAGCGCGTTAAAAATACCACTGGACATAGGCTCAAAATAATTTTTTTGGTGTTGAAGTAGTTCAATACGTCGTTTTAGTTCATTACTTGCCGATGGATTTTTTCTTAGTCGACGCTCTAATCCGATAAGACTTAATAAGTAGCGAGTTAAATTTGAGTAAAGGGTATTATTTGAGGCGGTAAGTATAGCAATTAAAGTATTTAAACCAATGCGAAGATTTGTCTCGCTATTGCCATAAACATCTAATGTGGAAGTTGGATTAATATTTAACGTGCTATTAATCATAACTTCTATTGCATTATCGTCAATTTTGCCATTATGAGCTATTTGGTGAACCAAATGACATGCTTGGCAGATACCGGCAAAAGCAAGTGTAATATTATAAAAATTTTTGCTCACATTGACTCCTGAATACGTGTTTCAATAACGCCACCGCCTAAACAAATTTCACCATGATAAAAGACTGCGGATTGACCGGGTGTAACGGCAGCAATAGGATAATCAAATTGCACGGCAATTTTATTGTCACTAAACTGCTCAATTGTACAGGGGATATCGGGTTGCCGATAACGCGTTTTAACTGTGCATTGCTTGGTTTCGTTTAATGCTGGTGGGTTAATCCAATGGATTTGTTGGACGATAAGTCCTGTCGACATCAAACGTGGATGGTTATGGCCTTGGGCAACAATGAGGCGATTATTTTTAATATCTTTATCGACAACGTACCAGGGATCGTCGTTAGCTTCTTTTACACCACCGATACCTAATCCCTTACGTTGACCTAACGTATGATACATTAAGCCTGAATGTTGGCCTAAAGTTTTACCGTCAACTGTTATAATTGCACCTGGTTTAGCCGGCAGGTAGCGAGCGAGGAAGTCGCGAAATTTACGTTCACCAATAAAACAAATTCCTGTTGAGTCTTTCTTTTTAGCCGTAATTAAACCAAGTTCTTCAGCGATACGGCGAACGGTTGATTTTTCCAGCTCACCGATTGGGAAAAGACTTTGTGCCAATTGCGATTGATCCAAAGCATAAAGAAAATAGCTCTGATCTTTGTTATTATCCAAGCCACGCAATAATTGATGGCACCCATCAACGGTTTTACGTCGAGCATAGTGGCCGGAGGCTATATAGTCTGCCGCCAGATCTTGCGCCGCGAATTCTAGAAATGCTTTAAATTTAATTTCTTTATTACACAGAATATCGGGGTTTGGAGTGCGGCCAGCTTTATACTCAGCAAGAAAATGGGCAAAAACATTGTCCCAATATTCGGCGGCAAAATTAACAGTATGAAGCTCTATATCGAGTTTATCGCATACGGATTGTGCGTCGGCAAGATCGGTAGCCGCTGCGCAATACTCTTCATTATCGTCTTCTTCCCAGTTTTTCATAAATAGACCAGCAACCTGATAACCTTGTTGTTTTAATAGGTAAGCGGCTACGGATGAATCTACGCCACCGGACATTCCAACGATGACTTTTTTCAACTGGTTATCTGACATGAATAAATCTCACTGCGGGCAAACATAAAAACAAATATTTTAACATGCTGTGGCAAGTTGCACCATAGTAGCATTGAATTAATCGCTATTAGCCAGCATGAAATTGATGAGCGTCGATTAATGTTAATGGGAAAAATTTTCGGGTCATAAAACAGCGTATGCTTTCTGCCACTAAAGGTGAACGAAGGCACCGACTAGATAATATTTCATCGGCAGTAAGCCATAAACATTGATGGATATCATTATCTTGTGGAGCGGTTTTAGGCATCTCATCCAGTTCAATTAAAAAAAGAAACCGCAAGAAAGCACAGCCATCAGGCGCTATCCATTGATGGATTTTTATTAATTGCTGGGGAAATGCATTAATACCGGTTTCTTCATACAGCTCACGGCTAGCGGCAGCCAAAATAGTTTCGTCGGCTTCTAGATGTCCAGCTGGTTGATTCCAGACTGATTTATTATTAATAATTTCTTCTACAACTAAAAACTTACCATTAACGTGAACGACATTAGCAACGGTTACGTGCGGTTTAAACAAGATCAATCTCCTTCCATTCACCATGTTGTAAGTTATCTAATTGAAAATTGGCAATACTATAGCGAATCAATCTTAAGGTTGGAAATCCTATGTTGGCGGTCATACGACGTATTTGTCGATTGCGGCCTTCTGATAAGGTGATCCTTAGCCAACAGGTTGGGATGTTTTTTCTGATACGTATAGGAGGGTGACGCGGCCAAAGCCAGTCGGGCTCAGCAACAAGTTCAGCTTTTGCCGGCTTGGTCATACCGTCTTTTAATAGCAAGCCACGACAAAATTTTTGTAATGCTGCTTGTTCCGGTATACCTTCTACTTGCACATAGTAAATTTTTTTTGTTTTATTGTTTGGCTGGGTCAATTTCGCTTGTAATTTTCCATCATTAGTGAGTATTAATAAACCCTCGCTATCACGATCTAAACGTCCTGCGGCATAAACATTGGTAACAGAAATGTAATTTTTTAATGTCTGGCGACCAATTTGGTCAGTAAATTGTGACAATACATCGAACGGTTTATTAAATAGTATTATTCTGCGTAAATTAATCGTATGTTTGACAAAAATTTACGCTATTTTTGTCATGGTGTTGTTTCGATTTGGACTTTTTATGATGCAAATTTGTCATAGCCATGAGTAATAAAAAATGAGATCCCTATTATACCTTAAATTAACAGGCATTGGCGTAGAAAAAGTATTCAAGTACCATGCAATATTCTTACCAAAAGTTAATAGGTATTGCGCTAAGATAACGAAAAGGAAAGATTGATGGAAAGCAAAGTAATAGTTCCTCAACAGGGTGAAAAAATTACATTGGCAGCAGGTAAGCTCAATGTCCCTAATAATCCAATAATTCCTTATATTGAAGGGGATGGCATTGATGCTAATATTACCCCTGTGATGTTAAAAGTGGTTGATGCTGCAGTAAAAAAAGCCTATCAAGGTGACAAAAAGATTTCTTGGATGGAGATTTATACCGGCGAAAAATCAACCCAAATTTATGGCAAAGATGTATGGTTACCGGCTGAAACACTCGATTTGATCCAGCAATATCATGTTTCTATTAAAGGGCCACTAACTACACCTGTGGGCGGCGGGATCCGTTCTTTAAATGTTGCTTTACGTCAACAACTTGATCTCTATATTTGTTTACGGCCTGTGCGTTATTATCAAGGAACCCCTAGCCCAGTAAAACAGCCAGAATTGACGGATATGGTTATTTTTCGCGAAAATTCTGAAGATATTTATGCTGGGATTGAATGGAAAGCGGGCAGCTCTGAAGCAGATAAAGTGATTAAATTTCTGCAAGATGAGATGGAGGTAAATAAAATTCGTTTCCCAACCAACTGTGGTATCGGTATAAAGCCTTGTTCAGAAGAAGGGACTAAGCGGCTAGTGCGAGCAGCAATTGAGTATGCTATGCAAAATAATCGTCAATCGGTCACTTTAGTGCATAAAGGTAACATAATGAAATTCACTGAAGGTGCTTTTAAAGATTGGGGATTCCAGTTAGCACAAGATGAATTCGGTGCTGAATTACTGGATGGTGGCCCATGGATGAAAATTAAACATCCAGAGACAGGTAAAGATATTATTATCAAGGACGTAATTGCTGATGCGTTTTTACAGCAAATTTTGTTGCGCCCAGCTGAATATGACGTTATTGCTTGTATGAACCTTAATGGCGATTATATTTCGGATGCCTTAGCGGCTCAAGTTGGCGGTATTGGTATCGCCCCTGGCGCGAATATAGGCGATAGTTGTGCACTATCTTAACCTCCAAAGGGTACTCCCACCGACATAAGGTGGGAGGGGAATTTGGTCGGGCTTGAAAAGCCCGAAGAAT
>NZ_CAJCFU010000039.1:0-108648 GCF_903968575.1 Arsenophonus endosymbiont of Apis mellifera
TCCGTTACTTTCCTTTAAATCAGCCCCAAAGTCGCGACACACTTCACCTGCATACTGATGAAATGCTTTGTAGTGCAAGCCACTGAGTACTTTCTTTCGGTACTTAGTCACAAAGACAAGGTGAACATGTAAAAGAAACGCTGCATGTCTTGAACGGTTGATTTTATATTTTTGCATTGAAATTAACCGGATATACGGTAAGATAGTGAGATAATTTACTACACACTGAGTAATAATGCTAATTCTAAAAGCCTACAAATTCAGACTCGAACCAACCGAAAAACAGTCGCAACGTTTGCGGCAGTTGTGCGGATGCGCTCGTTTTATCTGGAATTACGGGCTAGCAGAGACGCAACGCATTATTGAATCCGGCGGTAAACTACCGTCAGCGTTTGAACTAAATCGGATGCTCACAGAATGGAAAAAAAAGCCGGAACATTCCTTTTTGCAAGAAGCCTACACGGATAATCTTCAGCAGAAACTCAAAGATCTGCACGGGGCATGGAAACGCTGCTTTGATAAAAAACTGGCAGCAAAAGCTCCTGTATTTAAAAGGAAAAATGACGGGCGTGATTCAGTTCGTTTTGTTAATTTTGATAAATATTGTCAGCTCGATAATGGCAGAGTGAGATTACCGTCAGGTTTGGTATGGGTAAAGTTCCGGCAGTCGCAAAAGCTGTACGGTAAGATTAAAAACGCAACCGTTAGCCAACATGCGGGACACTGGTATATATCGTTTCAGGTCGAACTGGAAATGGACATTCAGCCTCATTCGTCAGCAACAATGATTGGTTTGGATGCAGGTGTAACCAGACTCGCCACGCTGTCAGACGGCACAGTGTTTGAACCTGTAAACAGTTTTAAAACCAACCAAAAAAAGCTGGCGAAATTCCAGCGTCAGTTAAGCTGTAAAGTTAAATTCAGCAATAACTGGAAAAAACAGAAGCGAAAAATCCAACGTCTCCACTCGCATATAACCAATATCCGCAAAGACTACCTTCACAAAGTCACCAGTGAAATCAGCAAAAACCACGCGATGATCGTCATTGAGGACTTAAAGGTCAGTAACATGTCGAAATCGGCAAAAGGTACACAAGAGCAGCACGGACGGAATGTCAGGGCAAAATCAGGACTTAACCGTTCGATACTGGATCAGGGTTGGTATGAAATGCGCCGTCAGCTTGAGTACAAGCAGCTATGGCGCGGTGGTCAGGTATTAGCTGTGCCTCCGGCATATACAAGTCAACGGTGTGCATGTTGTGGTCATACAGCGAAAGAAAATCGTCAATCACAAAGTAGATTCGAGTGCCTTGAGTGCGGGTATACAGAGAACGCAGATATCAACGGAGCTCGTAACATTTTAGCGGCAGGACATGCCGTGTTAGCCTGTGAAGTGAACGGTGCAGTAATGCCGTCAGCAGCAGGAACCAGGCTTCTGAGCGATCAGATAGTCTCCGACTAACGGGAATCCCCCTCCTGAGTCACGAAGTGTGAAGGTGGGGGAGGATGTCAACTATTAAAACAGGCAGCAAACACCGCAGGAAAAGTACAAATTCTGTGGGTTTCTTCTGTTGGCGAGAGCGCTGTTGAGCTGTTGTTAAGTCTAACTCATGTCATACAGGCAGCTAGCCAGTGCCTGCCGAATCGCACGCTAGAATTGAATCGACTCACTGTCAATGCATTAAGTACGGCAGTAGGGGAAGTTGTTCTACCGGAACAGGCGATGTTAACCAGTGCACTGAATGTTATTATTCAGGAACACCCACAGATACATTGTGCACTTTTTGATTGCTCAGTTGATAGCCTTACTGTCGCTATCGGATATGGTTTGAGTCAGCATGGCATAGTACATGCGTGGCGCAGGAAGCAATGGTTAAAGCTCAGCTATCAACCGCTGGCAGAGCAACCACTACATCAGTTACCCATGCTGCTGCCATCAGGCACTTATGTTGTACTCGGTGGCAGCGGTGGCATCGGTCAGGCTTTAGTGCAGGCTATTGCCGCCATTGCACCACATAGCCAATTTGTTCTTGTTTCACGCCGAGTAAATAAAGATCCGGTCGCTTTGCAGTTAGCCGGTCAGTGTGAATACGAATCGCTCAGTTGCGATCTCACCAACATAACCGAGGTGCAATCACTAACCAACTTATTGCAAGCGCATTATAACCCTATACAGGGGATTTTACACTGTGCTGGCGTGCCAGCAGGTGCGCTTATTGCCCGTCACCAGTGTGTTGAAGATTTCTCTGTGGTTGAGGAAAAAATTCGTAGCTGCGCAGCGCTGGAGATCCTCCAGACACTAGAGCCCCGTTGGATTATCTGCTCCTCCTCTATGTCAGCTATTCATGGTGGTGTTGGGCAACTCAGTTATGCTTGTGCTAACGGCTATTTGGATGCGTGGGTCGCCGCTAAAGCCGCAAACCAACAAAATTGCCAATACCGAACGATCAACTGGGATATCTGGCAGGATGGAGGTATGTCAGTTCAGGAGCTTCCGGCTGGGCTGCGTCGCCATGATAATCTGCTACATTTGAGTAGCGGTATCACTCGTCGTGAGGGGGCTGAAATGCTCTATCAAGCCGTGAGTTCACCGCAGATCCAGCAGTTAGTATGCACAACGGGTTTTACCGAATCGCGCTGGTTTTATCAACAACATCTACCATCCCGTCCATCGGTGGTCATCAGCTCTAATTCCGCTGATAAATTTTCACTACCATTGATTAAAAAATTGTATGCGGGTCATCTTGGCCTTACAGAGAGTAACAATGATACCTCCTGGGAGAGTATGGGTGGTGACAGCATTCAGGCGCTGGAACTACTGGATGAGTTGAATAATAAATCGCCTCGTCCATTTACGCTTGCTGAATTTATGCAACTTGATACCCCTGAGGCACTTTATCGTTTTATTACTGAGGATACGGCCAAACCAACACAGCAGATCAGTAAGAAGGAAATGGCTCAGATCATTTTACTTCACCCAATTGGCGGTGATCTGTTAGCTTATCGGGAAATGTTGAAGATGCTGGATAATCGGGTCGGCGTTATTCAGATCCAAGATCCTATGCTAGCTGGGCAGATACTAGCAGAAGACACCCTGGTTGAACGAGCTGCAGTTTATTGCCGCCAAGTATTGTCACAGCTGAAAGACAACTGTCCTCTAATTATTGTGGGATGGTCATTTGGTGCGCTATTAGCTTATCAGATGATAGCTATGTCGGAACTCCAGAGCAAAAAACCGGTTTTAGTCATGATAGATCCGCTTGCTGCCAACGCGTGGCAAACGCCACCAACAGATGACTCCCAACTGCATGGGTTTGCTAAGGAACTGAATTACAAATTGCATGACATTACTCTGCCACAGGTAAAACTTTTGATGGTGGGGGAAAAGAGTGATGGATTAGACCTGTCACCCTTTACGCGAAATTATGTTGGCAATCTGCTACGAGCTTTCCGACGTAACCTCACTTGCCTGCGTAGTTTCATTCCGAGTTATTCGCCAAGAGTAATGACCTATTTGATTTATGCAAGTCAGAGCCAACAGGCGATGCAATTCTGGCGTCAACAACTTAAAACCGCCGAGTGTATTTGCATTGAAGGTAACCACTACTCAATTTTGAACAGCAACAACGGGAAACAACTATTCAGTCAACTAAATCGAATTATCGCCAATGTCATCAGTGATAGCGTTGTGACTAAGTATTCGCCTACGATCGAGCAGGCGGTAACCTAACTTCCGAGAGCTAGCCTTGCTTGCAAAACCAATCAATGTTGAAGGAAAAAGTGTAAAACAAATCTGACAACATTGATTGGTTATATAAAAGGTTCTGACCTGCGCGGCAAATAGTGCGCACTGGGTGCAGCCTTACAAATCGTATAGACAAAGGCTATAGGTTAAAAAAGTGTATTGGAAACAATATGACGCAAGCTGACCCGAAGAAAACTGTGGAGCCACATTAAACCTTTACTGGAGATGAAAAATGGCTCACTTTTAAGCGGGTATTCATAATGGCGTAATTAATTGTTTTATAGATTTTTATTTTGTTTGTTATTAGCGATAGTTAAATGCTCACTTCAATCACGACTGGCTCTGCTCCACCTTTTATTCGCTATTTTGAGGTGGGGATGGTTATCCATTTACCTTGCTTGCGTTACTGTTTGGTCAATTTTGATATTCGTTGTTATCAGGACGAATTATTTGCCTATTTTGCTATTCCTTTTCCTCAATCACTAAATTCAGCGGTGGTTAAACGTCGAGCAGAATATGTAGCAGTACGATATGCAGCTAAAATACTGCTACAAACTGAAGGATGTAATAACACACCCGGTATTGGGCGGGATCGCGCACCAGCCTGGCCATCAGGATGGTGTGGTAGCCTTTCCCATACCGACGGATATGCTATCGCGCTTGTAACGTCGCAGGAAGCAGGTCTAATACCCGGCGTCGATATCGAGACATTCTCTTCGTTAACTATCAGAGAGACAGCAAATCTTTTTTCTTCTTTGGATGAACAAGTACTGCTGGTGGATAGTGGTATTGATTATGAACTTGCATTATTAATTACATTTTCTGCTAAAGAAAGTTTATTCAAAGCGCTTTACCCTGAAGTCAGACATTTCTTTGGTTTTGAAGCAGCCAGAGTTTGTAAAATAGAGGTTTTATATCAACGAATTACACTGGAATTGACCCAATCGCTCACTCAGTATCGTGCAAAAGGTAGCCAGATAGTGGGCTATTATATCTTGCGCGACAATAAGGTTATTACTTTCTTTGCCTGAAATATCTTAGGTTATCTCTCAAGATAACCACGCTTATAGCTAGGGGTAAGTAAAAGAAATTTTTTAGGCAGTACTAATGGAGAGAAGAACCCAATTAAGCGAGAACAGCAGTCGATCAAAATAATATCACCAAAATTTATTTGGTGAGGCTTTATTATTTTTAAATTGAATAACAGTAAAGTAATTGTAGATTGAAAGTGACTATAGCAAATTTATCATCCTAAATGTAACAATGCCTGTAAATATAATCATAAATGTGGAATGTAAAACTGCGTTAATAATTTTATTCAATATAAATATATCAACTAATTAATCTTTGTAATATGTTATCAATAACAATGGTGAGTTTTTGTTTGGGTTTTTACATAATTTGCGAGGATAGGATAATACTATGTTTTTCAAACATCGAATAAAATTTGTTGGGTTGGTCTTGTTTATTACGGCTGTCTGTAGTAACGCAAATGCTTATATAATTAATGACACTCAGTTGACTAACATTGTTAAGCAAGAAGAAAAAAAACTAAATTCTCGTATTGGTGTTGCTGTTATTGATACAGCGGATAATATCACTGTAAGTTATCGAGGTAATGAAAGATTCCCTCTAAACAGCACTTTTAAAGCGTTGCTATGTGGTATGTTGTTAAATCAGGTGGATGATAGAAAAATAGTATTGACGGAAAGTATTCAATTTCAGAAAGGGCAATTGGTTGCTTACTCTCCTGTAACTGAAAAATTTATCGCTCCTTTATCGATGAATTGGCAACAATTATGCAATGCTGCAATTAGTTACAGTGATAATACGGCAGCTAATCTCATTGAGAAAAAAATAGGAGGCCCAGCTAGTTTTACCCGTTTTTTACGTAGCATAGGTGATTCTATTACCCGGCTCGATCGTTTTGAACCAGAATTGAATAGTGCTATACCGGGTGATCTGCGTGATACTACAACTCCAGTGGCTATTAGCCAAACATTACAAAAATTGGTTCTTGGTGATGTGTTGCAGCCTTCATCGCGTCAGCAATTAAGACAGTGGATGGAAGATGACAAAGTCGCGAATGCGTTATTACGTTCCGTTCTGCCAGCAAAGTGGAAAATTGCTGATAAAACAGGTGCCGGAGATTATGGCTCCAGATCGATTATCAGTCTGGTTTGGCCAGAAAACCGTCAGCCGTTAATCGTTTCTATCTATATTACACAAACAAAAGCAACTCTAACCCAAAGTAATGAAGCTATTGCTCGTATTGGTAAAGCCATATTTTCCTTAACGGATATGAAAGATCAGTAACATTTTTTAAAATGCCTTGCGGGTACAAGAATTTTAGTTGTCACATATTAAATTGTTTTCCGTTGTTCATATCCTTTTTTTCAGACTAAATTTGGTTTGGTGCTTTTTCCTTTTAAAGTCATTTTTCAACTTACTAATTTGTGAACGGTATACAGCTCAAACCTATTTTTTCTGAACTATTTGTTGATTAAAAAAATTATACTCTACAGTTAATTTTACTTATTTTTCAGCCAGCCAAGGTGATTTTGTACTCCAAAAAATAATATTGGCTCCGAGATAATCTTCAGCAAATTGTACAAACTCGGCCTTGCTAAATGGCTTACCCGTCTTTTTATTTATATAGGTTAAGGTTGGTTCCTGCACTGCCATGGCAACAAGTGTTAATTTATTTTTGTATTGATTGAAGAAGGGGTATGAGTTTTTAATTTGTGCCTTACGGTTGGGGACAATATCTGGACCTCCGAGGCCAATGTTATGAGCACTGGCGAACTTGAATAATCGGCTCATATAATTTTTGTCATTGTTCCATTCGCACGGCCAGAAATTAACATATTGCACTACATGTGACTTGGTAAACACCTTTCGTGCAAAGGCGAGATTTTCTATTTCACTGGCGAAGTAATTATCACAGGAAAATCCTTTAGGTAGAGCTTTCTCATCTAAATCAATGGCAGTTTCAGGTAAGTTCACTCCATATATCTGGCCATCAAAACGCTTAGCAAGTGCAGCCAATAGCGCTTGATAACGATGACGTACGGCAGGAACCCATTGCTGTGCCACCCAACCAGAACCTACCATATTTCCCTCACCTGGATTATCAAACTGTGGTGATAGTCCACCGTTATAGGTTGGATCATTCAACAGATAATCAGGGACGTATCGGGCGTTTGGCTCGAAAAATCGATCTTGGATCTGGATAAATAATTTTTTTCTTGCTTTCTTAAGGCGTGACAGATCCTTTTCAATTTTTGAGAAGTCATATTTGTCCTTCTCGGGTTCAAGCAAACGCCAATTGTAAACAATCTGTACGCCATGAATGTCGCTACGTTCTAAAATGGCTGATACCGATTCGAAATCATCGGAACTGGTATAAATGAAGTTTTTTGGTTCTTTAGCAAAGGTTGATAGTGGCGTTGCAATAATGAGGCTAACCGCTACGATAATGATTTTTTGTCTGATTATTTTTTTGATGATAGTAAACATGATATCCACACATTCATTACTTATAAGTCAAAATCTAGCACAAACAACACGTGATGCGCTATGTTTTTAATGGGTGGCAACTGCCCTAGTTTAATGGACAGGAAGGATGATATTTTTATGAGTATTACAGCAAAGACAATGATGATTATTACTGAACAAATAGTAATTAAAACATTACTATGAAAATTTATTATGTGGTATTTAGCATGATTATAATTATATTAAATAATTAATGTCTATGATTGATTCTTGTGATCCTTATAAAACATAATCGTCATCTTTTTAATTAGGTAAAATAGCTGCAATGTAATTGTTGTAATGGACACTCTAATAGCTATTAAATGATTAATATAATTAATAAATATAAACGACAATTTTTTCCAATCACAAAAGATATACGAGTTTTTTTACTATTAGTCAGTTAACAGTAATCCTTTTTTTAGCTAATTTATTATAAAAAATATTTTTTTATAAAAATAGAGAATAATATTTTTTATTTTATATGTTAAAAATACAATTATTTTCAGCATAAATAACCAACTGTTCATTTATGGGATGGATATTTCTTTACACTGTTAATAGATTTTTGATAGGGTAATTTTACTTATTTCTATAGGATGGTGTTGTTATATGGTTACTCATTTTTTATTCAAGTGATGCAACTAAATTTACAATGTAAATTAAAATAACGTTAAAGAAATCATAGCAAGAACATTTTTATTTTAATGTCAGGGAGTGATTTTGTGAAAGTTTTTTACTATTTTTTCATCGTAATGAATACTGGTTTAGCCATATTTAAACTTAAATTTCTATTATATTTTTTCTTGATAAATAAATTATTAAATAATGTTATTCAGATTAATTATTTTAAAAATTTATTTTATCTCGATACTTTTCTTTTAGATAATAAGCAAAATTATCAGATTAATTCTGCTGTAGGGCAATATCAATAGATGCTTTTTACACTGATTAACGATGAAGCCCCCCGTTCTGCTGATTAAATTTTTGCACTGGGGTGCCGTTATCTGGCTCTTTATTTGTTTGCTATTAATAGCATTATTAGCATTGTTACCGAATGTACGATTTAGTGACGATATCTTAACCTGGTTACCGCAAAAAAATTTACACCATCCATCTCCCTCGCTTGATAATGATTTTGAGCCGCCGTTCGAACGGCAATTACTGTGGTTGATAAGTCCGGGAAAGCAACTAGATTCATCGGTTGCAGAACATTGGATAGCATTATTGCGTTTAGAACCCAGTATTGATTATGTTAAAGGCCCGATTGATACGCAACGACAGAAACAACTAGAAGCAAGGATTCTTACTCATTGCAGTGAAGATGATCAACTGCCAGCGAAGCCAGTATTACAAAATCATAATAATGCTCATGCTCAGTGGATATTTTCTCAAATTTATGACGTTTTAGTTGATCATTACAAAAATTCTACTATTGATCCTCTAATACAAATGCCTGATACGTGGCAAAAGTTAGCACAAAATACCAGTCAGTTATGTATACAAAATGGTTGGATTATAATACAAGATTATCAAGGGCAATATTGGTATCTGATTTATGGAGAGCTGGTAAATTCTTCTTTTAATATGCATAGCATCGATCAGCTAGTTACGAATTTAGAAACCAGAGCGAAGCAATTTACGATTGATTATCCGCAGGCACAAATTTTATCACGTGGTACTTTTCTATATAGTGATTATAAAAGCCAGCAGATAAAACAAGATATTTTGATCTTTGGCATTATTGCCATATTGGGAATGGGCTCACTGATATTGATTGTTTTTCGTTCACTTCTTGCATTATTACTCTGTTTTTTATCGATTGGTATTGGTGCGTTAGTTGCTACTGTTACTACGTTATACGTTTTTGGTGAATTATATTTAATTACGTTAGTAATGAATATAAGCATCATAGGACTATCGGTAGACTATTCTCTTTACTATCTTACAGAACGTATGGTTTATGGCCATGAAGCAAATCCTTGGCAAAGTCTTAGAAAAATACAAGCGACGTTATTATTAGTACTTATTACTACTGTAACTGCTTATATTATTATGATGTTTACGCCTTTTCCTGAAATCTGCCAAATGATATTTTTCGCTGCGATAAGCTTTATTGGCTCATATTTAACGGTTGTTTTGTGGTTTCCATGGTTATGTCGTGGCATACCTGTACGGGCAGTACCTGCTAAAACTTTCATTTTGCTTTGGTTTAGAGTTTGGCAACGATACAAAATGCTACGTATTGGATTACCACTTTTTGTTGGTGTAGTGTCATTAGGTGGATTGGTAATGTTTAAAAATAATAATGATGTCTCTTCGCTTCAGGTGTTGCCTTCAGTGATTTTATCTCAGGAAACAATCATAAGTTTAACCAGTAACAAGAGTGATCAAAAATGGTTTATGATTTATGGTGATAATTCTAAAGAAACATTCAAGCGGCTTAAAGCTTCTATTATGAAACTCAATATAGCGAAAAAACGTGGTTGGTTGACGAATTATCATCTTATTCCTTTTGACTCAGAACAAAATCAATATCGCGATACAGCCTTTATTGGCAATCTAATGTTGAAAGAAGACCAAGCCAATCATTATACAGGTAATGTTTTAGATAAATTAAAGATGACTTTAATGTTAAGTCAAATTGAGCAATATACTGAAAATTCCGTTAATGAAAGTTGGCGTTTGATATGGACAACTTTGCCGGATGGTAGAAATGGTATTTTAATTCCGGTAGATGGGGTCAACAATAGTGCAGCGCTTTCAGCCTTGGCTGAAGCGCTTCCAGGGGTCGAATGGATAGATAGCAAAGCGGTATTTAATGAAATATTTATCCTATATCGAATGATTATTGCGGGATTGCTATTTGCGGCACTTGGCGTGATAGCTGCCTGTATGATAGCTAAATTGGGTCTATGTCATGGGGTAATTAGTTTATTACCCTCAGTATTATCATTAGTCAGTAGCCTTGCTATGCTTGCATTTACTGGACATTGCCTAAATATTTTTTCACTATTAGCATTAGTTTTAGTACTGGGCATTGGTGTTAACTATACATTTTTTCTGACTAATGCTAATAATGAACCACTTTGCGCTTTATTTTCGATTACTCTAGCTATGATGACAACACTTTTGACTTTAAGTGTACTAATTTTTAGTAATAGCTTAACAATTAGTAGTTTTGGTATTGTTTTATGTAGTGGGATTTTTGTTGCTTATTTGTTATCACCAATGGTGATGTTTAAATGTAAAGAAAAAAATTACTATAAAATTTAGTATCTGATTTATTTGAATATTAAATTGTTTTTTATCATATGGTTACATTTAATAATTAGTAGTATTAAAAGACTGTTGACGCCAAAAGCTTTATAACCTTAACCTAATTCATCATTAGCTAAAACTGTAATAATGTTAAATTTTTGTTGACATAAATCTTTTTGCTAAGTAGATTCGAATGCCGCATTGATAATTTCATCGTTTCAGGAATTAAATTCATTTTATCCCGCTGGAAAATGTTTTTATAGTATTGATACTTCGCGGTGTAAATAAGAGATAAAGATTACGTGTTACTTAGAACGTATAAGTTTTTATTATATTTATTTTTATTAGCAGCCATGAAGTAGGCATTAATATATTTATTTCAAGAATGAAATTAAATATTGCATTTGTAGGTTATAGGGTGAAAGTTCTAAAAATTATTTAGTGTGAGATAATTGATTGTTAGAAAATATTAAATTACATATTTTCATAAAATTTTAGGGGGTAAATAATGAAATATAAACAAATGACCCATCAGGAAGCTGTGAAAAGATGTTATGAACTTACACCGCAACTGCGTGAATATGATGAATTTATGTATTTAAGTATTCGCTGGCTTCCTTACACTATGTTTTTTCACCATAAGAATTATCGATCAGCCGTGATTAATACCTATGAAATGGGCTTCCGAATGAGTAAATCATTTTCGGGCTGGGTTTCGCCAACTAATTTTCCAACCGATGAATCAGTTAACATTGTTATTGGTGGTTCGACTGCAATGGGAACCGGAGCTACTTCGGATGCATATACAATTTCTTCTATACTTTCTAAGTTAACTGGAGAAATATGGCTTAATTTTGGTGGTAGTGGATACAATTGTGTGCAGGAAGCAATTCTTTTTATGCTGAATCAGCATCGGTTTAAAAAGATAAAAAATATTATTATCTTAAGTGGTGTTAGCACACTAACCTTTGAGGGGCTTTCCGACGATTTTACCTCAGAATATGGTAAATATTATTATTCTTACGAACTGGTTCATTATATGAATAAATATAATGAAGATTTAACCTATAGAATAAATTCTAATGCATCATGCAGTAATAGTGCTGTAAAAAAGTTTATTCCAAAGCTTGCTGAAAGATTAAATAATTGGCTTGATGATCTTGCTCAAAACCCAATGGAAAAGGTATATACTGATACCTACGTAGATATTAAGGAACGTATCAATCGAGCAGTTAAAATGACTGTTCAATCAGCCGTTCAGATAAAACAGTTAGCCAAAAAGCATGATGCTAAAGTGTATTATATCCTGCAGCCACTATCTCGATGGAGTAAAGATCAGTTTCATAAAGATGAAGAGGAGATGTTTTACGCAATAAATGCTTGTGCAAACAAATTTTGGCAATTATTTGATCATTTATGTTCCTTGGACTTACATAAAAAGTATTCTTCACAGCTGGAAGCGGGTTGTCAAAAAGAAAACATACCTTATTATGATATGAATATTTTAATGAGTTTGTCGCCTAAACTTCACGATAATATTTATGTTGATCACCTTCATTTTAATAATTTAGGATATGAAGAGGTGGGAAAATTAATTTATGAAAAAATTCTTAATTAGATGATAGAAGTTTTCAGCCTTGTTTATGCCATTAAATTTTTAATAATAGAAAATAATAAATTTAGTCTATTTTATGTTAACAATTAATATATTTATATGATTTTCAATTTAGTATTAATTATAAACATCTATTTTATTAAAAGATAGAATAGATACTCCTTATATAGTGAGTTATACAACATTTTTCTTTTGGTGAAATTTTATTTTTTTGTCGATCGAATTTATTGCTCCATCTATTGTGTTGCCTTACTATGGATTTTAATAATGCTTACAGCAAATGTAAGATAGTATTAAAAAATAATTGGTAAAAAATATTGTCGGCAGAAAAGAAAATAAAGATCTTTGCTGTCGGCATAGAGAATAAAATTTGTATCATAAAATAGGGTTCAGATCATAGTGGGAAAAAATATTTTCTTAAATTTTAAACAATTCTATTGAGGGATCCAATGATTAACTTAAAAATTGGTTATTATGTTAGTTCAGATTGATCTGGCAATCGCTAGATTTGGAAATTAATTCGATTAATATTATTGGTTTCATTTTCACTTACAGGTTATCTTATCGCTACTATAAATAACAAATTTTTTGCTAATCAGAATGCCTCACCCACTTGGAAATAAAAGCCAGTGCTATTGCGACCGATACCAAAATCTATTCGAATATTCATTCTAGGTTTAAATTCAAATCGATAGCCTATACCAATAGTGGGTAACCAATGATTAGAGCCTAATTTTGATGGTGAATCACTAAGTGTTCCTGCCCCAATCCAACCAACGATACCATGGCGCCAATCTAACTTTCGACGATACTCTAATTGGGTAGTAAAAACATTATTATCACGATAACGTCCTTCATAATAACCTCTCATCTGATTTGCATTTCCTAATAAAGAGAGATGATCCCAAGGCACTGAACCTGAAGTAAAACGGGCATAATTATCAACGGCTAAAACGCTATTTTCTGATAGTGTGTAATAGGCAGAATATTGTAACTGTGTGCTTTGAAAACGATTGTCGCTAGCCAGTTCTGGAGAAAAATAGCTGTAAATAACTTCAAAAGCTTGACCATGTCGGGCGTTAGGTAAGAAATCACGGGAATCATAATTGAAGTGGGCACTAATTGCAGAACTACGTATAGAACGACCACCGACTGAATTGGCAAAATAATTTTTGCTACTCTCATCTAAATCATTAGCATTAAGTAATGAAAAATCCCAACCTAATCCTATATAAGTATTATCAATTATGCGATATAGTACTCTTGGTCTGATAGCAAATTCTTGAGATTTATATTCCACTTTGTTGTGGTCATTTTTACCGGCAGAATAACCTTTTCCCCAATAGTAAGTGGGGATGTTATTTACAGTACCGGAAATAAATAAACGGCATTGTTCGGCAGATAAAAAATTATAATTATTAAAATTTAGTCCGAAAGCGCCAGTCGCTGAGGCAAATCCACTTACACCCAATGATGAGGGTTGACTAATTTTATCATTTCTATCAATACGATATAACCCCACTAATGCCACACCAACGCCGGCACTCATTTCTGGTGTATAAAACGGGCCAGGCAATAATCCCCAATCGATAGTTTTAGTGTCATCAAAACGGTTTGCTCCACCCAACTTTTCGAGCTGATTATCTATATTTTGTCGTTCGGGAAAAATGTTGGCGTTGGCAGTCGTCGACACAATAAGTACATTGATTAAAATTAATCTTATGATGTTACGATAAAAATTCATTAAAAAAACACAGCTCCCCTGGAAAATAAAGTCATTACGGCTATTATTGCAGCCGATTTTATAAATATTATTACAATTAAATGTTGGTTTGAGTCTTACACTAGTAGTTGTAATTTGATTTATTTTACTAAATTATCTTTGATTTTATTTTTGCTTTTTGAGCTTTTTATGTAGTGTTTTTATATTGTGCCACTAAAGTTCAAAAACATAATGATGATGATATAGGGATTTTATCAGATTATCAAATATTCAAATTTAACAATGGCATGTTATTTTATATATTTAATTAAAAATAACTGATAACATTATTGATTAATAAATTTATTGTTGTAGGGAAAAATTAATTTTCAATTAATAGTGAGGCTTTATTATTGTGTTATAAATAATTTTTTTTAATTTTATTTGTCAGTATTTAATTAGCATAAATGTTACAAAATTAAAAAAGACTTTTCGATTTATTTATCATTATAACTAAATGAATGTTTATAATTTTTTATTGTTAATTAATGAAAGGGCTTAAAAAGTGATGGTGACTTATACTTTTTTGTTCGTTACAGGAATCTAAGAATTGACTAATGGTTATATCAAATATATCGCAAAAAATATAGATTTTATCAATAGTAATCAGGCTAATACCATTTTCGTAGCGTGATAATTGTTGTTGTGATATACCAAGATTAACTGATAATTCCTTTACGGTCATTCCATTATATTTTCTGATTTTTTTAATCTTTCTACCTAATGAATAAGCTATCTCTTGGCGTCTTTTCATGAAGTGCTCCAATTAATATAGAGTTTGTTTTAATGATAATTAATCACATAAGAAAAAAACAATTATAAAAAAATATTTGGAAATCAGAAAATAAATTATCTGATTTCCAGATAAAAATTGGCAAAAAATATTATATATTAATTCAGATTAAAAAATCACTAATTAAAAAATTAAATCCAATTAGAATAGATATGTCATTCCTAACATAATGTCATGGCTATGTAATCTGGACTCCAAATTGCCTTTTATATTTATTGGACCTAGATTTGTTACGCCATTGGTTTTGGTTTTTCCGGCATTGATATAACGGTAGCTAAGATCTAAAGCCAGATTACTATTAATATCATATTTTACACCCGCACCAATACTCCAGGCAAAATTATAATTGACTTTTTTACCCGACAATAATTTAGTGTTATTGTTTCGATAATCAGCGCTAATATTCGCAGTTCGATTATTTTGCGCAACACCCACCCCAGCTAAGACATAAGGTGTAAATTGGCTACTATTCTCTAAATCATAAATTGCATTTACCATTAAAGTATTGATTTGAATTTTATCTTTCATTTCTATATCTAAGGGCTGATTTGCAATTTCTTCACCAGTTGAACCATTTTTTTTCAGATTACTTCTGGCAGTAAAATCTAATTCCACTCTGACCGGCAATTGAAACATAGGCTTAAAGTTATAACCTAAAGCAATTCCGCCTCCTAAGGCACCAGAAGGAATATCATCTAATTTTCCACTTTCATCAAAGATGTTATTACTATTTATTGCAGCAGAAATTGAACCCGCAGATTTTGTCGATTGTACAACAGAGCCACCGATTTTACCGGTAATATACAATCCTGTTTGGTCTGCTGCATTTGCCATGGTGGCAGGCAATCCCGCTATTAAAAATAAGACAAGACACTTTTTCATACAATAATTTCTCCGGTTTAATTGATATCAAAATATATTAATAATCAACTGACTAACCTTTCTAAATTAATCAGAATAAAGCCTATAAGTAGTAATCAGCAATTCAGCAATAATGGAGTGTGCTCTAATTAACTATTATTATATGGCTTATATTTCTTTATTATGTTGAGTAATTTTTTGTCACATAAAAATTACTTAACGGTAATATAAAGTTAACTTGATGGGATTTAAACAAGAGTACTCTCAAAAATAAGAGAGTAGAAAAATGAAATATGTCGTTTTAGCCAGAGCTAATCATGATTAATTAAAATCATTTTTTTTATGAGTTAAAGCTTCTAATTGAAACAGTAAGACTTTTATAAGCGCATTGTTTTTTATATCAATGCTATCTTTTTTAATTAAATTTTCAATTGAAGTTATTAAATTCGCTATGGCATGACTATTATTTTGTAGAGCTGCTCCTTTCATTCTATGTAAATAGTAGTTGATATTATTCGTATCATTCATAGTGCTAGCTAAACTTAAGTTTTTAAAATCTAGGGTTAATATTTTATAAAATAGTTCATCATTATTATTAGTATTAATATTTTCAGATAGATCTTCTATATTAGAATTTAAATAACTCCATTTAGTTAAACATGTGGCTAAGTCTTTTAAAGTTATCGGTTTTGATAAAATATCATTGCCACCATGATTAATGAATTGTTCAATATGTTGATTGCTGGTATTCGCAGAGATGGAAATTATTGGTGTAGTAACCCGATTTTGTATTTTTTCTAGATTTCTTATTGTATTACATACTTCATATCCGGTCATGTCAGGCAGAAAACTATCTAATAGTACTAAATCATAATAATTTTCTTGTTTGAATTTTTCTATTGCATCATTACCATTTAATACATACTCCCAATCACATTTTAAAATATCTAATTGCTTCGTAATAACATCAATATTATATATGTTATCATCAACAATAAGAATCGATAATCTATTTAATGGACTGATTTTTTTTATATTTATTTCTTCGTCTTTATTGATGTTTATTATTTCATTAGATTTATCAGCTGGAATAGCAATTTTTATTTCTGTACCGATATTTTTTATACTTTTAATTGAAAAATCAGCCTTCATAATCTTAGAAAATTGTTTACAGATGAATAATCCAAGACCACTACACGTTTGATTATAATTTAATTCTTTATTTGTAACTTGAAACCATGGTTGAAAGAGCTTTTTTTGTTTTTTGTCATCAATTCCTATGCCAGAGTCTTTTATTAATAAAAATAATTTATTTTTTTTATATTTAGCGGTATATAAAATGTAGCCTTGTTCTGTAAATTTTATTGCATTGGATATGATGTTTCGTAATATTTGACGTAATTTATCACAATCAATATTAATATATGTTTTTTCCGGAATAAATGATTTGTAAATTAAAGCTATTTTTTTAGACTCAGATAAAGGAGTGAATTCATTTTTTATTTCTATAAGTAATTGATTGATATCAATCGCTTTGTTTCTTAATTTTAGTTCTTTTGCTTCCAATTTAGAAGCATCTAATACATTATTAAGAAATGAGAGCAAAGCTAAGGATGAATTTATCGAAATAGTTGTAAATCTCTCCAGATCCTTATTTTTTAATTTGATTTTTAATATTTCTAGTGATGCTATAATTGCATTTAATGGTGTACGAATTTCATGACTCATCATAGAAATAAAGAGTGATTTTGATAATTCATTATTTTGAGCAGATATTTGCGCTTTTCTAATATAAAAAAGTAGTGTTAATAGGAATAAAAATATTAAAATAGCGGTAATTATTTCAAGATAATAATATTTTAATATCATATTAAATGGTGGTGCTGTGATATCTAATTCATCAATCCATTTTTTATATATTTCATCACTTCGTTTTGCAGAGATACTATTTAGCGATTTATCAATAATAGATTTTAATATGGGCATATCAGATGAAATAGCCATAGTGATATTGGTGTTTAATTCAGGAATTACACCAGAAAAATTTAAATGATTGGCATAATATTTATGAACCAAAGGCCAAAATATAAGATTTGGACCTATAACGGCATATGCATCACAGGTATCACACAGCTGATTTAAGCTTGAAATTGCATCTTCTTCTGGAATTAATATTATTTGGGGATAGTGTTCCTTTAGAAAAGCCTCATAAGGACTATTTCTTTTTACCACAACTTTCTTCCCATCTAGTTGGTGAGGTGTAAACATAGATGGTGCATCTGGTCTTGTGACGATTACTGCTGAGGTGAAGATATAGGGATAGCTTTGTAACCATTTTTTATCATGAGACGTTTTACTAATAAAATTAGCAATAATTTTTATATTTTTTTCTTTTTGATCACGATAGATAAATTTTAATCCGGTTTTTTTTTCTATTTCATTTAAATATTCGCGAGATATGCCATGATGAACATTATTATGAATATACTCTATTCGATTATTAGGAATGATAGTATAATAAATGACAGGGTTATGCTTTAACCAATCCCGTTCAATTTGATTAAATTCTGTCGCTAAAGTAGTAGTCGGTAAAATTAAATTAAAAATTAGGCTAATTAATTTAAATTTTTTCATTTTTCAATATTTCGTCTTTTATAATAAATAATTGATGATCGGCAGTTAAACCTAATTTTCTAAGTGCGGTTTGTTTTTGTCCACTTATTGTTTTTATACTGCGATTATATTTTTGGGCAATCATTGAAACAGTTAAACCATCGAGAAAACAGCGAATTACTTCTAACTCTTTTTTAGATAAATCAGCAACGGAGACATTTGATAATATAGAGTTTGATGAATTATCAGTGATACTTTCATAGTGAAACTCAAGTTTTTTTAAACTGTCAAATACCTGATTAAAATAATATTTTCCTTTATATATCGCATCTATCGCATCTATCGCATCTATTGCATTTATTAGCTGTTGCTTTTTAGCATTTTTTTTACTTATAAAACCTTTTGCTCCACATCTGAAAATTTGTCCTGTTATGGCAAGATCTGAATAGGCAGATATAACTAATATTTTTAATTTGTTATATCTTTTATGAAGATCCTTTATCAGGGTAAGTCCATCTAAATCTTCAGGTGATAATGCATAATCCATGATTATTATATCAGGTGTATTGGCAGCTAAATATTTTTTTAAGTCATGAGAGTTTGTGTAACTATTTGATACTGAGACATGAGTTGATTCTAGTTCTTTTTCTATTCCAGATAAAATTATAGAATGATCATCTAGTACAACTACCTCTATTTTTTTCATACACATCCTTTACAATAGCTGAAGTTGGCAATAATTTTGAGATTACCATTTTTTATTGCTAAATATTTGGCAATTTATTTTTTAATTATAATAGAAAAATAACGATTATAAACAATTTAATAAAATTTTTTTAAAATATTTCAAGGAATTTGTTAAATAGATAATTCTTGACGTCAGAAAATGAATCCCACGTTAATAAGAAATTTCATTATGTTGAGACTTAAAAAATAATCAAGATGTTTCTAATTTAGTCTGTGATTTATCTTTATAGCAATATAAATTTAAATATTTTCTTTGTTGTCAAATTTTTAGCTGGATATTGATTAAACATATTGCTATAGAAGTAGAATTTATTTAGGAACTTGAAGAAATTAAGAATCGTTAAATCTATTTTATACGAAGTAAATGATTTAGTGTTATAGAACATATTTTTAAGTTATATAACAATAAAAAACTATTATGTCAAAATACAATACCTGGTTGTGTATTAATTATTTTAGGTAAGAAATAGAAAGTTATTTTGTTAGATTATTATAACTTCACTTTATTTTTTAGATAGTTATAGTGTTTTAACTATTTTATTTAATAATTAATCCTCATTTAACATAGAAAAAAGCCCTCTATAATAGAGGGCAACAAAGACAGGGATGGTGTCTATGGCAAGGAAAAACTTCAATGATTACTTGCTACTTATTGCTAAGTTTGTTACGAAATATTCAATACTTTGATCGCGATAGCTGTTTTTGATGTTGTTTCTCCAGTATCATTTTTTGATCGTGAGTTAATAATTTATAAAATTGGTGATAAATGCGTGCCATCTCAATTTGTTGTTCAACAATTTCTTGTGACAGTTTTTCTGCTGTTGCACGAAAAGCGACTTCATCAAAAATATCTGCTGTCATCAAATCATGTAAAGTTTCTCGTTCTTGTCGTGAAACTTTCTTTTTAAAGCTTTGTTGCCGCTGTGAAGCCATCAGGTCACGCATTTGCTGGCGTTGTCTTTCGCTTAAAGTAATACCTTTTATTAAAGGGACAAATATATCATAGGGATTACATAGCCTATCTCTTGTTATGTTCCGCTTAGAAATAGGATTATCATGTTTTACAGCCTGTATTTGTTCGGCAGATTTTGTTGTTGCTAAACTAACATCTGCTGCTTCGGCTAAAGCCGATGTTGAGCCAACAATAAATAGCGATGATGTAAAAGTTATCATTGCCCAGTGACGCATTAATAATTTACTCCCGCCCTCTTTGGATAAAAATGTTAATATTATACTAACTATATCCGTGTGGTTGAAAACTAGCGTCAGAGCGTGTAAAAGAACGTAAAGTCATGGCATCGCGGCGATTCTTGTCGTATTTTGCTCTTGGAGGATATGACTAATGCATAAAATCTTACTTGTTGATGATGACCGCGAACTGACTTCGCTGTTAAAAGAATTACTTGAAATGGAGGGCTTTAGTGTGATTATCGCCTATGATGGCGAACAAGCATTAACGCTTCTCGATTCAACAATTGATCTACTGTTACTTGATATCATGATGCCCCAGAAAAATGGTATCGATACATTAAAAGAGATACGTCGACAATATCAAATTCCAGTGATTATGTTAACCGCTCGCGGCAGTGATTTGGATCGTGTTCTTGGTTTAGAATTAGGAGCAGATGACTATTTACCTAAACCATTTAATGATCGTGAATTAGTTGCACGTATACGAGCCTTATTAAGGCGTTCAAATTGGAGTGAGCAAAGTCAGGATAATCTTAATTCGTCAATCTGTCAGGTAGATGGTTTACAGTTAAATCCAGGACGGCAAGAAGCGAGTTTTAATGGAAAGGTCCTTGATCTTACTGGAACAGAGTTCACTTTACTTTACTTATTAGCACAACATCTTGGTCAGGTTGTTTCCCGTGAACATCTTAGCCAAGAGGTTTTAGGTAAACGTTTAACACCATTCGATCGTGCTATTGATATGCATATTTCAAATTTGCGGCGTAAATTACCCGAAAGAACCGATGGTTTGCCTTGGTTTAAAACTTTACGTGGACGAGGATATTTGATGGTTTCAGCGACATGATAAATAGTTTGACAGCCAGAATATTTGCCATTTTTTGGTTTACGCTGGCTTTAGTATTGATGTTGGTGTTGATGGTACCCAAGCTTGATTCAAGGCAAATCACACCGCTGCTGGAGAGCGAATATCGTCAAGGTATTATGTTAGAACAGCACATAGAAGCTGAGTTAGCTGGCGACCCGATTAATGATCTTATGTGGTGGCGCCGGCTCTCTAATGCCATTCAAAAGTGGGCTCCTCCAGGTCAGCATCTTATTATGGTGACCAGTGAAGGACGGGTTATTGGCGCTATGCCCAATGAAATGCAGGTAATTCGTAATTTTATTGGGCAATCAGATAATGCAGATCATCCGAAAAAGAAAAAATATGGTCGAATCGAGATGTTAGGGCCATTTTCAATTCGCGATGGGGAAGATCATTATCAACTTTATTTGGTTCGACCTGCTAGTAGTCCACAGTCTGATTTTATAAGTTTACTTTTTGATAGACCTTTTTTGTTACTGGTTGCCACGATGTTAATTAGTGCTCCCTTGTTGTTATGGTTAGCGTGGAGTTTGGCAAAACCGGCCAGAAAATTAAAAATGGCAGCAGATGATGTTGCTAATGGTAATTTGCGTCAACATCCTGAATTGGAATCTGGGCCCCAGGAATTTTTGGCGGTAGGAAACAGTTTTAATCAGATGATTAGTGCGTTAGAGGGAATGGTCAGCGCGCAACAGCGTATGATTTCTGATATTTCCCATGAGTTACGCACCCCATTAACACGTCTACAATTAGCGACGGCATTACTACGTCGCCGGCATGGTGAGAGTAAAGAATTAGAACGGATTGAAACTGAAACCTTGCGTCTTGATGGTATGATTAATGATTTGTTGGTACTGTCACATAGTCAACATAAGAATGAAATATTGAGGCAAAATATAAAAGTTACCGATCTTTGGAATGATATTTTGGATAATGCCACTTTTGAAGCCGAACAAATGAACAAAACACTGAATGTTACGGCTCCGCCTGGTGCTTGGACGATTTATTGTAATCCTCCTGCCTTGGGCAGCGCATTAGAAAATATTGTCCGTAATGCCTTACGTTATTCCCATAACCGTATTGAAGTTGCATTTAAAGAAGAAAATCAAGGTATTTTGATCACGGTAGATGATGATGGTCCCGGAGTGTCAAAAGAAGATGGAGAAAAAATCTTTCGTCCATTCTATCGAACTGATGAAGCGCGAGATAGGCAATCTGGCGGGACTGGTTTAGGGCTAGCTATTGTTGAAACAGCGGTTTTTCACCATAAAGGCTGGGTAAAAGCCTCCGATAGCCCATTAGGTGGGTTGCGATTAAGGCTTTGGTTACCATTGCATGGGCGTTAACTGTTTTAAGTGAAAAATTGTAATAGTTAATAATGTTTTCAATAGTATTGAGCTTGTAATTAATTGAAAAATATATTAGTATAATTAATGAGTTAAGAGAAGTTCTTTACTGAAAGGCAGGCTTGTTATCGTGACTGTTAGCCATATTTTAGCTTATAAAAGTGTATATTAAATTAATTTAATGAAGAAAAACGTTAGAAAATAGCTTGAAATATAATCACTATTTCATTTTTTTGTTGGATAGATAAAAGCAACTATCTTATTCTCTTTATGTTTTATTACTTTTTATAATAAATTGATTTTATTGTTAATTTGTTATTTGATTTGCGTTAAATCATGGTTGCTTAAAAAAATGATATTATTTTTAATAATTTAATATATTATTCTGTTAAAGCGATTTTTTCATGTTTTTTATCTTGTTTGTTTCAATATATTTCATAATGTAAGCTATTTTATCATATTAGCATTAATGGCATTTGATCATGTTATGAATTAAAATCCTGCCCTTAGTCAGTTAGCTACGCAGAGTAGATGCCGTGGCTTTTAATTATATGGTTACCTAGTTGATTATATTGAATAATTTAATTACCTATAACTTTGTGCTAGTGCTTATAATTTAGGTAATAAAAATAGCTCATTGTTAAACAGCAGAAAATTCATAGAGTGATAATTAGATTGGTTAAAAAAACCGTGATAGCTCTGGTTTGAGGTAGTGCTTGTAAATTCAATGTGGTAAACATTTAACACATATCTAACATGCCCCATTAAATCTCTTAGCATTAAATTTATGTTAGGGTGCAAAGATAGTTTAAGACAGTTAACTTGTTATCAAAAATGGTTTTGCTAAAGATAAGTAATGATAAAAATAATTTTTTAATGATGAGTAAATCAAAGTTTATCATGTCAGTAAGTGATAAAGTAAACGGTAAGAATGTAGATTGAGGCCTAAGACCACTTAGCATACTCTGTAAGACTTAGGAAATAGCAAAATCAGATAGTTTTTTGATGAAAAAAGGATTGACATTCAAAAGGATATATAATCGATAAGGTTAAAGATGGTGCTCTGGGAACCAACAACTCAGTGCGGTAGCTATAATTATTTATTAAATAAATGTCAAAATGTTAAATTAAATTCTTTTTTGTTCATTAGTAAATGAATTTTATATTTTTAAAGAGAGATAAGCGGTGGATAAAAAAGTAATTGCAATTGTTGTAACTTATAATAGAAAATCTTTGTTAAATAAAGTTATCAATAGATTATTAGAACAAAGTTATGAACTACATAAAATAATTATAATAGATAATAATAGTTCAGATGGTACTAACGAAATGTTAAGTGAATTATTACTTCCTGAAAAAATTGTATACTACAATACGGGTTGTAATTTAGGTGGAGCCGGTGGTTTTTATGAGGGATTCAAAATATCCTCTAAGTATAATTATGATTATCTTTGGTTGATGGATGATGATTTTTTGCCAGATATAAATTGCTTAGAGAATATGTTAATTGATAAACCTACAGGGATTGTACAACCAATACGTTATAATTTAGACGGAACATGTGCAGAATTATCTCCATTAACTTATGATTTACGTTCCTTTTTTAAGATTAACCCCAAAGGGATTAGTGTAAAAGAATATATAAAGAAAAATGGAATATTAAGACATCCTATAAAAATTGAGGCTATTTCTTTTGAAGGACCTCTTATTTCTAAAGCTGCTATTGAAAAAGTTGGTTTACCAGAACCTCGTTTCTTTATTTTTTGCGATGATATTGAATATGCTATTAGAGCTAGAAAGAACAATATTTTTATAATTTGCAACCCTAATGCAAGAGCAATAAGATTATTAATTAATAACCAAAAAAATGATTTAACTTCTTGGAAAGGTTATTTTATGCTTCGTAATTTATTTTATTTACATACAAAGTATGGTGAAAATTTTTTTGTGAGAAAAAAAATTATTTTATTGTCTCTTGGTTATGTTTTTTATTGTTTATTAAAAGGAAACTTTAAGCAATTAAAAGTTATTTATAATGCATATAAAGATTCATTTAATTTAAGTAACAATGAAAAATTTAAGCCCTAATATAATAGTTTAATTTTTAAATGGAATCTTAGATAATTTAAAGATTCGCTAAGAGGAATATATGGATTACTTATCTCATGCAAAATTAGCTATTCATAATGAAATAGAAGGGATTAAATATGTAGAATCTAAGTTAGACGATAATTTTAATAAAATTATCGATACTATACATTTTTCGTCTGGGCGCGTAGTCATGTGTGGAATGGGAAAATCAGGACATATAGCAAAAAAAATTTTTGCTACATTGGTTAGTACAGGCACTCCAAGTTTGTTTATGCATCCTGCTGAAGCATATCATGGAGATTTAGGTATGATCAAAAAAGAAGATATATTTTTTGTAATATCTAATTCAGGTGAGACATCAGAAGTAACTCAATTATTACCCTTCATAAATAGAAATGGCAATATATTAATTTCTATGACAGGAAATTCTCAATCAACTATTGCTAAAAGTTCTACTTTTCATATTGACATAAGAATAGAACGAGAAGCTTGTCCGCTAAATTTAGCTCCAACTACATCAACAACTGCTTCTTTAGTGATTGGAGACGCAATTGCAATTGCGTTAATGCATGCGAATAATTTTAGAGTAGAAAATTTTGCACAGTATCATCCGGGGGGAGCTCTTGGTAAAAAATTGTTATCCACAGTACGTGAATATACAAATCCTGCAATTTTTGTATCTTCAAATACAACATTAATAGATATCTTAACCGAGTTATCTAGATCTTACAGTGGAACTATTCTAGTCGGAAATGAAGATAAATTATATGGAGTCATTACTGATGGTGATACTAGAAAAAAATTATTACAAGTAGATAAAAAAGAAATTTTTGATATAACAGCAAAAGAAATAATGACAATAGACCCGAAAACTACATCAGCTAATACTAAATGTAATGATGCAAATATGAAAATGGAAAGGCATGGTATAAATTCATTAGTTGTGATAGAAAATGGAAAAGTATTTGGTATATATGATAATTTGAATAGAAAAAGGTAAGTTTATGAAGATAGTTGCTTTTTTGCCAGCAAAAGGTTCAAGTTCTAGAATAGAAAGTAAAAATCTGAAACTTTTAGATGGAAAGCCACTTTTTCTACATATGTTAGAAAAGTTAGTTAATTCAAATCTTTTTCATGAAATATATTTAGATACCGAATCAGAAGATATAATTAAAGCTGCCTCTGAATTAAATTGTAAAGTTTTACATAGAGAATCAAAGCTTGCCTCTAATAAAACTGATGGTAATCGCTTATTTTTAAATGAAGTGAAACATGTAGATGCAGATATTTATGTACAAGTTCTATGTACAAGTCCTTTTATTGAAATGAGCACGATAGAAGAAGGTATAAATGTACTAAAGAAAAATAAAAAATTTGACTCGGCAGTTTTGGTTAGAGAAGAAAAATTGTATATTTGGGATAATGAAAGTCCAGTATATGATATAAATAATATACCTAATAGCAATGATTTAAAAAGTACAATTATTGAAACTATGGGGTTGTACATAATTACTAAGGAAGCAGCTTTATTAACAAAAAGAAGAATAGGAAATACTCCATATTTATTAAAAGCCTCTCCACTTGAAGCAGTAGATGTTAATTGGCCAGAAGATTTTAATTTAGCAGAGCTTATTGCAGCGGGCCGAAGGGAAAAGGATCGAAAATTATTAGGTAATATTAAGAATTGTTTGTCTAGCAGTTTGTTATCTGATTTATTGGATGATTTAGGATATCCAAATCAAGTGATTAAAGGATTATTGCCAAATATAAAACAAGCGAAATTACTTGGAAGGGCAAAACCGCTGAAATTAAGAAAATTAAAGGAAAAAGAAAATTTTGATGGAATTTATAATGCGTTAAATAGTTATAGTACTATCATACCAAATGATATTATTATTGTTGAAAATGAAGTTGATGATTATGCATATTTTGGAGAATTAAATGCTAATTTAGCCATTCGTGCAGGCGCGGCTGGAGTAATAGTTAATGGGATGACTAGAGATCACATTGAAGTTATTGCAACAGGGTTTCCTGTTTTTTCTAAAGGCTATACATGTCAAGATGTTAGAAAAAGAGCAACTACAGAATATTTTAATAAAACAATACAGCTGAATGGAATAAAAATTGAACCAGAATGTCTTGTATTTGCTGATTCTGAAGGCGTTATTATTATTCCTAAAGATATTGAAAAACAAGTAATTGAAGAAGTATATAAGAGAGCTACAAATGAAAAGAAGATTCTATCGGATATTGCTAGTGGTGTAGATATCAATAAAATAATTAATGACTACGGTTTTTTCTAAAAAATGATTTGAGTATTTATTCAAGGTATTTAGTGATAATGATTATAAAAAAATCTATTTTAGAGGGTTGTATTATTATTGAGCCTAAAGTATTTATTGATGAGCGCGGTTTTTTTTTAGAAACATTTCACAGCAAACGCTATATTGAAGCTGGTATAGAAATACCTTTTGTGCAAGATAATCGCTCTAGCTCTTCAAGGGGGGTTTTACGTGGTTTACATTTTCAAAAAAGTAAGCCCCAAGGAAAATTGGTTACGGTTACTTATGGTGAAGTGTTTGATGTAGCAGTTGATATTCGACCTGATTCAGCTACGTTTGGTCAATATGAATCTGTTATTCTAACAGAAAAGAATAAACTACAATTATATATACCTCCAGGTTTTGCACATGGATTTTGTGTTCTAACTGAGAAAGCTGATTTTCAGTATAAGTGTACAGACTATTATGATCCAACGGATGAAAGTGGAATACGTTGGGATGATCCACAATTAAATATTCCATGGCCTAAATTGAATTTAATTTTATCTGAAAAAGATAGTAACCTGCCATTTTTAAATGAAATAAAAATTGATTTAATAAATGGATGGAGAAAATGAGTTTATATACAATATTGGGTGGTTCTGGTTTTATTGGTTCTGAAGTAACAAGGCAATTACAAAAAAACGGATATAATGTATTTATACCTGAAAGAAATGATAAAGATATTTTAAAACGAGAATTAGGTATAATAATTTATTGTGTAGGTAGTGGTGATTGTGAAAATTTACCCTTTTCTGTGTTTGATGCTAATGTCAAATTATTGTCTGATATAATAATAAATGGTAAGTTTAAAAAGATAATATATTTATCTTCAACTAGATTATATATGAATAATATTACCTCTGTTGAAGAATCAGATTTTATTATTGGTCACCAAGATAATAGACGATTATTTAATTTAACAAAGCTCGTTGCAGAAGAATTATGTTTAAAAAGCTCTTATAATATTTTAATTGTTAGACCGTCAAATGTATATGGTGCAGCATTCAGTAGTCCTCTATTTTTGCCATCTATCACGAGAGATGCAATTAATAAAGGTATTGTTAATATGTATGTAAGCCCTAATTATAGTAAAGATTATGTTTCTGTCTCAGATGTAGCCAATGCTATAGTAAAATTATCCTTATTAGAAAAAACTAAATATAAAATATATAATTTGGCATATGGAAAAAATGTTTCTGCAAATGAAATAGCATCTGTTCTTATTAAGAAAACAAAATGTGAAGTTAATTGGATTTATAATCATTTTGATGAAAAATTCCCGGTAACATCCATTGATAGAATTAAATCTGAGATTAGTTATAAACCAAGATTTATATTAAAGGATTTAGAAAAAATGGTTGATGATTTTAGAGCATTTTTGAAAAAATAAGAGAGAAATATTTTTGAATACTTTTTTTTTAATGATACAGGATGGTATAAAAAAAATATTTTCTATATTTTTTCTTATATTGCTAGCCAGGATTTTAAATCAAGATGATTTTGGATATTATCAACAAATAATTTTAGTTGTAAATGTTTTTGCTATGATATTTATAGCGGGAATGCCAACAGCATTAAATTATTTTTATGCTGAATTATTAGATAAGACTAAAGGGAAACAACTTTTTCAAAGATTTTTTTTATTACAAATAATCATAATTTTATTTGGTGTTTTTATTTTATTATGTTTATCTTACTTAATATCTACTGGTTTTAAAAATACTTATATTTATGATTATTCAATATTTATATCATTGATTTTTGTTGGTTTGGTTTTACCAGAATTTTTTAGAAATTCAAGTGTAACTTTGAATAAGATGAAAGATTATACAATAATTACTTCATCCATTCAAATAATAACAATATTAATTATTTCTTTTGTTGCTATAAAAACACAAAATATCATTGATCTAATTATTATTTCTTCGATTTCATCTATTCTCTTGGTTACTATTTTACTTTTGAATAACCGAAAAAATTTTACCCCTTGGCTAATAAATTATAAAAATTTCAAATTTAATAAAAATGAGATTAGTTATATCATTGCTATGAGTTCTACTGCTTTTGTTGGTATGATTAACAGTTATACTGATCAAATTATGACATCGTTATTATTATCACCAGTTGAATACTCATTATTGAAAGTTGCTGCATTTCAGATCCCATTCATTAGTATTGTTACAGGCTCATTATTAACGGCTATGATCCCGTTAATAACAGCATACTATAAAAAGGGAAAATTTGAAAAAATACAACAAATATGGAGTAATTCAATTGAGAAGGCAACTGTTTTATTAGTTCCTATAATCATCTTTTGTTTAGTTTTTGGTAAAGAGGTCATTATTAATTTTTTTGGAATTAAGTATCAAGATTCAGTAATCGTTTTTCAAATTTATATGCTTCAATGGTTGCGTGCGGTTGTTATCTTTGGTGGTGTAATGGGCGCTATTGGCTTAGAGAAAGCGCTTTTTAAAAATACAATCACTATGATGCTGGTTAATATCGTAGTGAATTATTTCATGATCATTAAATTTGGGATAATAGGAGCTGCTATAACAACAACTTTGTTAAATTATATTGGATGTTATCCATTAATAAAGAAAATAAACGAGGTTTTACCAGATAAATTTTCTTCCTATTTCCCATTTAAGACTTATATTTTTATTTTTGTTGTTTCAATAGGCTGTTGCTTAATTTTAAGATTTAATATTAATTCTATAGATATTTTTGAACTAATTTATATTTCAATATTATATTATATGTTTATTATTATATTATGGTTAAAATATAAAAAACAAAATGTTACCATTGATAATATTAAAGGATTGTTATGAATAATAATTTTTCAAAATATAAAAAAATAAAAAATAGTTTAAGTTATAATTATAAAAATTATCCATTATCCAGTATTATAGCAATCGATATAGCATCGATAGTTTATAAAAAAATAAAGTTTTCTTTTAAAGATTTTATAAAGATAATTAGTTATAGAAAAATAAAAGTTGAAAATCCTTCTAATCCGACAATATTTTATTCAATAGGTAATTATAAAAGAAGAGACTATTATGAAATATTAGATTATGTTATGAAAGAAAGTAATGGTAAATTAATTGATTTATCTAATTATGAATATAAATATTATATTAATTTGCACTCTATTTTTCTTTCTTTTTATATTCTTTTTATAAAAAATCGAGTTATTGATCTGAAATGGATAAATAAGCTTCATTTATTTTGTCATATGGTTTTTTGCCTTAATAATATTAAGGCGTTAGAAAAAAACCAAAAAAAATTAAATAATATAAAGAGCTTTTGTGCTTTTTGTAGTAATTTATCAGGTGAAGCAGAACTTGATTTTTTCTTTAAATCTCGCGGTATTCCAACTTTTACATTACAACATGGTTCCTATTTTTTATACTCCGCTCCGCAACCGATAGATGCTATTGCATATGAAAATTTAGTTGCAGATAAATTATTATGTTGGGGTGAATATACGAAAGAACAATTTGAAAAATACGGTATTGATAAAAGTCGTTTACTAATTGCAGGATATTCAAAGATTCATTCTCCATTAAAGATTAAAGGCTCTAATGAAAAATTAAGAATACTTGTTCTTTTTTCAAGAAAAGAATTTCATTTAAATAATAAAAAATTATTTAAATTACTCAAATTAATTGATCAAGAATATGATATTCATTATAAGTTGCATCCTTCATTAGATCGCAATGAATATAAGCGTTTAAGTGAAGGAAGTAAGATTATTGCAATGGAGAATAAAACGATATTTGAATTGCTCACGACATCTAATTATGATTGTACAATTACCTATAATAGTACTGCCTATTACGATAGTTATATTAATAATTGCATTTCACTACGTTATAAAGATCAAGATTCTGATGCTGCAATTTCTGTAATAGATGATAATAGTTTTACAAATCTGAAAGAGTTAAAAGAAAAATTACAAATGATAACTGAATTAAATAATGATGTTGAATTTTGGAATTTAGTTTCTCAGCGTCTTACTTATATACTTGGCTTTAATATTAATAATTATCATGAATTGTTGAAGTAAGGATAATATGATTAAGAAAATCGTTGTATTTTTCTGCTACCCTTTGTCTGTAAAGATGAAAATAGTTAATAACTTTTACCTTCGCTATAAATGTGCTTTATTTGGTAAATTTTTTTCTCTTAGTTGGGGAAAATGTTCGACTATTGATAAAGCTATTTTTTGTAGTTATGAGCATCTTCATATTGGCAATAATGTTACTATTGGAAAACATGCACGTATTGAAGCAATTAATAAGTGGCAACAGACTATTTTTTATCCAGAAATTATAATTGGAAATGATGTTTCAATTGGACCAAGACTAACTCTCGTTACAGGTTCTAAATTAGTTATAGGTAATGCTTGTGTAATATCATACGATGTTACAATTACTGATATTGATCATGAGTATAGGCAAATCAATGTATGTATTGCCGATCAACCCTTAATAATTAATGAAACAAAAATTGGTGATTATTGCTTTATTGGTAGTGGTAGCAAAATACTAGCAGGTACAAAACTGGGTAATCATTGTATTGTAGGTGCGAATTCGATTGTGCGTGGGCAATTCCCCGATTATTGTGTTTTGGTTGGTTCTCCGGCCAAAATAATTAAAAAATTTAATAACATTAATAAAATATGGGAAAAAGTTTAATATATTTTAAGGTATATCAATGAAATCGATATTGCTTATTATGCCTTTTTTTAATGGATATGAAAAAGAAATAAAAAGGGTAATTGAAAGTTTTGGTTTTAAAGTTAAAATAGTTAGAGATAGTTCTTTTTTAGTTAATTTATTACATATTAAATTCTTTTCAAAAAGACTATATAATTTTTATATGGATAAGATTTGGCCTTTTATATTTATTCAATGTGCAAAAGGAAAATATGATTATTTGTTTGTCATTAAAGGTGAAGAACTGACACCAAATATATGTCAAAAGTTATATCATTATTCAAATTTTCATGCAAGTATTCTTTATTTGTGGGATTCTATTGCAAATATACCTAAAGCAATAAAAATTTTGCCTTTTTTTGATTATAAATTTACATTTGACTATTTGGATTATAATAGTGATTTATATGATATAGACTTTTTGCCTCTTTTTTATTCAACTAAGTTTGAATATAAAAAAGAGTATATTTTAACTAATAATATAGACTATGACTTTTCATTTATTGGTTCTTTTAAGCAAGAGAGAGCTGATATTTTATTAGCTCTAACGGAATTATGTAATAAAAAGGGTTATAGTTACTATTTTAAATTATATTTACCGTGGAATGAGTATTTAAGGAAAATTTTTACCAGCCCTGGATTTTATAAAAAATATAATAATTTAATTATTATAAAAAAATTTAGTTTATTAAAAGTTGCTGATATAGTTAAGAAAAGCCGAGTTATCGTTGATGTTCCAGATAAAATGCAAAGTGGTTTAACGATGAGAACTTTTGAAGCACTTGGGGCTAGAAAAAAATTATTTACGACTAATCATCAAATTTTAAAATACCATTTTTATAATGAAAATAATATTACTATTGACATAAATAAAATTAATGAAAATTTTGTTTTTACGGATTTTGAAGAAATTAAAGAAGCTGGAACTATTAGAGATATATATTCTTGGATAGGGTATTTATTATCTAAATTAACCGATAATAAAAAATAATGTTATTATCTTTATGTATATAAAAAATAATTTTTTTGCTGATGAAAATATGTAAACAAAAACTAATAGTTAGAATTACAAACCTTTTTATTATAAGTATTTTTTTTTGTGCTTATTTATTCTGGAATATTCCTTATACTGGTAAGTGGTTGAATGAAGATGTGTTCAGAATATATAATATAAGCTATAAAATATTTCTTTATGTTATTATATTTTCATTTGTTTGTGTTAATATAATTATTAGATTAAGAAAATTTCCTGTTTCACTACTTATTTTTTCTTTTTTTACTATAATTTTATCTCTAATATTAAAACCTACTTTTATAAGTTATGTTTTGGTATTTTTGGCCGCATATTTTGTTGTTGATAATATAAAAAATAAAAAATATTCTAAATCGACTGTTAAGAAAATAGTATTTTTTAGTCTACTTTTTTGTTGTTTGCAAATGCTTTATTTTAGAAGTAGTGATGGACGTCCGGTTTTGAGTTTTATTGATCCAAATTTTTCTGCATTTTATCTGTTTCTTCTTTTTGTAATAACTAATTGTTTACAATTAAGATTATTAAATTTTATATGTATCATCCTTGGATTATTAACACTTAGCCGAGCTTTCTTGTTTGCAGTTGTTATTTTCTTAGTCCTTAAGTATCTAAAAATATTTTATAACTTGGCTAAGTCAATAAGAATACACATTCCCATAATTATCGTTTTGTTAAGTCTAATATTTGTATTTTTGGCTGGTGAAGCTTTGCGAAAATATGGAGGAAATAATGTTACTGAGTATGATGTTAATATTTCTCGATTTGTAACACTTAATGATGGCTCAAATAGGCTAAGATTTTCACTCAATGAACAATTTGTTAAAGCATTGATTAATTCAGATAAACTTAAACTAACAGGTGTTTCAAGAGAATATTATGTATCTAATTATGGCATATTATTACCTCATAATGGTTTTTTTGAGTTTGTACGTATTAATGGTTTAATTTTAGCTATAATATTTGTTTCTTCTGTATTTTTACTTATATTAAATTCTAGTTCACGATTTAGTTTTCCTTTTATAGCAAGTTATATTTTTTATATGTGTTTTCTGCCGGTCATCCCTGCAGGAATTAGCTTGTTGTTAGTTTCTATAATATATGCTGTTATTTTAAGTTTACAGAGAGAAAAATATGTTGGCTATAATTGTTCATAGCTTAGGTCGTATTGGTGGTACAGAATCAGTAGTAAAACTGTTAGCGAATTATTTTGTAAATCATAAAATTGCCGATGTTGTTGTATTGGAGACAGAAAAATCCTCATATAAAAATAGTGGTAATGATCAATTTCAGGTTATTAATCTAGCGACTGAGTTTAAAAATGAGAAAATTAATATGTTTTTCTCTATGGTTAAAGTTAAAAATTATATAAAAAAAAATAATATAAAAAATGTATATAGTACTTTTGGCAATCTAAATATTTTATCTATTTTATTATTGAAAAATGTTAATTTGATTGTCTGTGATCATACGTGTTATAAGCAATCAATGATAGGTTTTTTTGGCTATCTGCGTAAATGTTTATATCGTTATGCAGATTATGTTATTTCTCTTACAAATCGTGATTTTGAAAATTATCGTAAAGATAAGTGTAATTGTATTGTGATACCAAATCCGGTTGATAAAGGCAAAATCTCTTCTGGTAACTATATGAGAAAAGGCTTTATTGCTGTAGGACGTATTTGTTATTCAAAAAATTATGAGCGCATGGTAAATATTTGTGCTTATTTGAAGAAATTGGATAATTATTTTTTATTACGAATATTTGGTGATGGCGATAAAGAATATGTTGAAAAAATTAAAAATATTATCCAGCAATATGATCTAGAAAATAATGTTTTATTACAAAACTCAACATCTTCTATTTCTGAATGGTATGCTAAAAGTCGACTTTTACTAATGACATCCTATTATGAAGGTTTACCTATGGTGTTGATTGAAGCGCAAGCAAATGGATTGCCTTGTGTTGCTATTGATATTGAAACAGGGCCATCAGACATCATTATAAATAATGAAACAGGTTTGTTATTGAACGAGAATTTAGCTGATGATGAAATGGCGAAAAGAATATTTTCTTTTTATACAGATGTATCGGATGAAAATTTTATAAAATCAAAAAAGAATGCTGAGCAGTTTAATATAGAACATATTATTGATAAATGGATGAATATTTTAAATGTGTAATATTATATTTATTGATTTATGTGGTACTTTAGTTAATGAAAATACAACGTTTCACTTTTTTGAGAAAAAAATTTTACCTAAAAAGAACTTATGTATAAAATTAATTTGGAAATTGAAGATAGTGCAAATTATCACCAAATTATCATTTTTATTAGGTATAAAATGGGATTTAAGTAAAAAAGCATGTCTTTTTTTTATGAAAGGGCTAAATAGAAATGATTTAGCTGTTTTATCTGATGAATTTGTTAATGAACTTAGTTGGCGTAAGGACATTTTAACAAAAATAGATTTATTGAAAAGACATGGATATTTCCCTGTTATAATTTCTGCTTCTTTGGATTTTTTGGTTAAATCTGTTAGTAAAAAAATGCATATAGATAAATATGAATCTTCATTATTACTCTATAATAATGATCGATTTTCTGGTGTATTATATCGAGATCTTCAGGGTAATAAAAAGAGTGTTATTATGTCTTATTCTTTTAGTAAATCCATTTTTTTTACCGATAATTTAGATGATAGTGATTGTATTGATTCTGTTAATTATTTTATTGCTGTAACCTCCAGAAAAAATTTAAATTTTTGGAAGAGAAATAGAGTTTTTACCCATGTTGTTTAAATTTATTTTTCCGTTAGCTCCTTTTTTTCATCTCTATGCCAAGAGTATTTACGAGAAATTAAGTTGGGTTTTATATTATTTAATACCCTATTTAGCAATTTCTTATTTATTCGATGTTAATTTATTAGCCGCTATAATATCCATATTAGCAATATACTCTGTTTATGATATAGGATATATATATAATAATGCAGAAACTATAAAAAATGAGACTAAACCAACATTAAGATACTCTTCTAATGAGCTTGTTTTTTATGAAAAAAATAAATTATTAATTTATTTCGTTAAATTTTTTTTTGCAGTTATTTTCTGCTTTTTATTATCATACTATTTTTCTTATAATTTTACATTATGGCTTTTTTGCTTAACATTAATATTAATAATATTTTTTATATATAATTCAATTAGAAGTAAAATTAATTTTTATCTGCAAATTTTTCTGACTATAAGTAGATTTTCTTTTCCTTTATTTTTATTATGTAATTTCACTTTAAATGATTTTATTTTTACTATTATGTTATTTCCATTACCTAATTTTTTGGAAAGAACTAAAATTAAAGTAAATAATTTTCCTTATAAAATAGAAGATATTAGCAAATTTAGAACTATTTATTATTTATTTTTATTAGTTATCAGTGTTTTTATTTATAATATGCAAAAAACAGATTTATGGTTCTTAATATTATCTTCTTATTATTTTTTTTATAGATCAGTTTATTATTTTATAAGTTTTTTTAAGAGGTAAGTATGGATTATCTAATTGTTGGCAGTGGTTTATTTGGTTCTGTATTTGCCCATGAAGCAAAATTACATAATAAAAAAGTTAAAATTATTGAAAAGAGAGATCATATTTGTGGTAATGTTTATTGTGAAAATATTGAAAATATAAATGTGCATAAATATGGTGCTCATATTTTTCATACGAATAGTAAAGAAATTTGGGATTACGTTAATCAATTTGTTGAATTTAATCGGTTTACTAATTCCCCTTTAGCATTATCAAAGAATAAATTATATAATCTTCCTTTCAATATGAATACGTTTAATCAGCTATGGGGTGTGAAAACACCCCAGGAAGCCAAAAATATTATTTTATCCCAAAGTAAGGAATTTCAAGGTAAAGAGCCTCAAAACTTAGAGGAGCAAGCAATATCTTTAGTAGGTAGAGATGTCTTTGAAGCATTAATAAAGGAATATACAGAAAAACAATGGGGTAGAGATTGTAAGGAATTAGCACCATTTATTATTAAACGATTACCAGTTCGTTTTACTTTTGATAATAATTACTTTAATGATAAATACCAAGGAATACCTATTGGTGGATATAATAAGTTGATTGAAGGTTTATTAGAAGGTATCGAAATTGAAATTGGAATCGATTATTTTGAACATAAAGAAGATTTAGATAAATTAGCAAAAAAAATTGTTTACACTGGACCTATTGATAAATTTTTTGATTATAAATTTGGTAAGTTAGATTATCGTTCATTAAAATTTGAAAATGAAATTATCAATACTACTAATTTTCAAGGTAATGCAGTAATTAACTATATCGATCATAAATATCTTTTTACTAGAATTATTGAGCATAAACATTTTGAATTTGGTGATCAGGAAAAAACAGTTATTACAAAAGAGTATCCTAAAGAATTTGAAGATGGTGATGAATATTATTATCCAGTTAATGATAAAAAAAATAATAAAATTTATGCCGAGTATAAACAGTTAACTTCTAATTATAAAAATATTATTTTTGGCGGCAGGTTAGCTGAATATAAATATTATGACATGCATCAGGTTGTAGCCTCTGCACTTAAAGCAGCAAAGAAAGAGTTTCTTTTATCACAATAAATGTTATTTATATTAATATTTCTTAAGAATTGAGTATATCATGCTAACAATCTTCGGTGGTTCCGGGTTTATCGGTACCCGTCTTGCCAATCAATTATCATCACAGCACATTGATTTCAAAATTATTGATATTAATAAAAGCCAAGCGCATCCAGATAAATGGGTATTTGGTGATGTGACTAAAGCAGAAACCCTATTGGAGCCATTAAAAGACGCTTCCATTATTATTAATCTAGCGGCGCAGCATCAAGATAATGTTCATCCTATTAGCCTCTATTATGACGTGAATGTGGAAGGGGCGAAAAATGTTTGTCAGGTTGCTGAACAATTAAATATTAAACAGATTATTTTTACTTCTTCGGTGGCTGTGTATGGTTTTGTTGAACAAGAAACCGGCGAAGATGGTAAATTTCAGCCATTTAATGATTATGGTAAATCGAAGTTGGCGGCGGAGCGTGTCTATGATAGCTGGCAAGCGAAAGATAGCCAACGGACATTAGTGACTATTCGGCCGACAGTGGTTTTCGGTGAGGGTAATCGTGGTAATGTTTATAATCTATTTAGACAAATTGCTGCCGGGCGTTTTTTGATGATTGGTTCAGGTAATAATCGGAAATCGATGGCGTATGTGGAAAATGTGGCTGCCTTTTTATATTTTGTTACTAAATTAACAGCGGGTCGTCATATTTTTAATTATGTTGATAAACCTGATTTCACCATGAATCAGTTAACAGAAATTATTTGTCTGGCATTACACAAACAGAAATCTAATCTTTGTATTCCATATGCGCTGGGTCTTTTGGCAGGTTATTGTTTTGATCTGCTCGCTAAAATAACGGGTAAAAATTTTCCGGTTAGTAGTATTCGGGTGAAGAAATTCTGTGCGCGCACTCAATTCAAATCTAATACTATCGCTGAAACGGGATTTGAAGCGCCGATAACCTTGGCAAAAGGGATAGAAAATACGGTTCAGTTTGAGTTTAAAGATTAATAAAAAACTTTTTGCTTAGTTAAACGCAATTGAAAAACTTAACAGTGGCGATGACTATGTTAGAATACAGCGCTTATTGTTGAGGGCTGTATGTTAAACATCGTTTTATTTGAACCTGAAATTCCACCAAATACTGGCAATATTATTCGTCTGTGTGCTAATACCGGGTGTCAGTTACATTTAATTGAACCGTTAGGTTTTACCTGGGACGACAAACGTCTGCGTCGTGCTGGATTAGATTATCATGAGTTTGCTAATATTCAGCACCATCATGATTATTTTGCTTTTCTAACCTGTGTAGGCTTGTCTCAAGAGCATTGTCAGACACTATCTGGTAACCGCTTATTTGCTTTAACAACCAAAGGAACGCCGAGCCATAGTAGTGTGACATACCAGTCGGGGGATTATCTAATGTTCGGACCGGAGACGCGAGGTTTACCTACTTATGTTCTTGATGCACTGCCAACTAGTCAAAAGATCCGTATCCCAATGTTAGCGGATAGTCGCAGTATGAATTTGTCCAATTCCGTTGCGGTGGTGGTATTTGAAGCATGGCGCCAGTTGGATTACTCAGGTGCGTTGTTGCGTGAGTAGCTTTATTGTTCACCGGTTGGAGATGGTTAGATACCCTCACCAAAACCATGGATTGAATTGCTAAAGTTTTGATCCATATCCAGCGAAGGTTTTTTGCTGTTCGGGGTTCCAACTTTACGCGCCGGTACTCCCGCTACGGTAGTGTGCGGCGGCACAGCATGAAGCACTACCGAACTCGCGCCGATTTTGGCGCCCTTGCCAATTTCTATATTGCCTAAAATTTTTGCTCCTGCCCCGATCATCACCCCTTCACGAACTTTAGGATGCCGATCCCCTTCTGTTTTGCCAGTTCCACCGAGAGTGACCGATTGTAATATTGATACGTCATTTTCCACTACCGCTGTTTCACCGATAACGATACCGGTTGCGTGATCAAGCATAATACCGTAACCAATACGAGCAGCAGGATGAATATCAACAGCAAAAGAGACTGATATTTGGCTTTGCAGATATATTGCTAATGTCTTACGGTCTACTTTCCATAACCAATGGCCAATGCGATAAGCCTGTAAAGCATGAAAACCTTTTAAATATAATAAAGGGATTGAATATTTGTCGACGGCCGGATCACGTTGTACGATGGCTTTGAGATCACGCGCTGCATAAGCGATCATTTGTTTATCGTTTTTATAGGCATCTTGTATGATCTCTCGAACGGCAATCGCTGGCATAATCGGAGTAGCTAATTTATTGGCCAAAATATAGCTAAGTGAATCACCAAGATTGTCATGTTTAAGCAGTGTTGCATGAAAAAAACTGGCTAATATTGGCTCACAATTGGCAAAAGTTTTACCTTCTTGTTTAATTGCTATCCAAATTTCTTCAAGTTCCTGTCGTGACATATTCACACTCTGATATTTTAATAATTAAAAAGCATCTGTATCATTAATCTCATCTTTAGTTGCGCGGCTAAGTAATGTATTTGCCGCTTCAAGTACATTTTTATTGCCGTATAGAACTTGATAGATCTGCTCGGTAATTGGCATTTCTACGCCAACACGTTGCGCTAATGCATAGACTTCTTTGGTATTTAAGTAACCTTCAACTACCTGACCAATCTGTTTTTCTGCCTCTTCAGTCTGTATACCTTGGCCGAGTAGCATGCCAAAGCGGCGATTACGCGATTGATTGTCGGTACATGTCAAAACCAGGTCTCCTAAACCAGCCATTCCCATAAATGTTGAGGGTTGGGCACCCATAGCGACGCCTAAACGGCTAATTTCGGCTAATCCTCGGGTGATCAAAGCTGTGCGAGCATTGGCACCAAATCCCATACCATCGGACATACCTGCACCAATCGCGATGACGTTTTTGACCGCCCCACCTAACTGAACACCGATCATATCTGGATTTTTATAGACGCGAAAACTTTTACCACAATGGAAAAGTTGCTGTAGCTCTTCACTAAATCGCGCATTAGAGGCGGCTACCGCAATGGCTGTCGGTAAGCCGGCAGCTAATTCTTTGGCGAAGGTTGGGCCGGAAAGGACAGCGAGTGGAATTTTGTCACCTAGTATTTCGCGGGCAACGTCTTGTAACAGGCGTCCAGTACCATGTTCTAACCCTTTTGTTGCCCAAATAATGCGTGATTGTGGCGTCAAGTAAGGTTGGATATTTTGCAAAACTTGATTAAAAACATGGCTTGGGATGACGATCAATATATTGCTACTTGAGGTTATTGCTGTCTTCAAGCAAGCTTCAGGTAACAAATTGTCTGGGAATGGAACGTCAGGTAAAAATGCGTGGTTGCAGCGGTCTTGTTGTAATTTTTTAATATGCTGAGGATCATGTCCCCAAAGTAAAACGCGGTGGCCATTACGGGCAAGTGTAATGGCTAATGCGGTGCCATAAGAGCCGGCACCGATAACTGTCATCGAAACAGTGTTCATTAAGCTTCCTGATGTTTTGCCGAATTTTCAGTTTGGGCGGTATGCTGTTGTTGTAGATAGTTCATAAACAAGGCATCAAAATTAACAGGTGCTAAGTTTAGTTGAGGAAAAGTTCCACGGCTAACTAAATTGGTAATACATTCGCGCGCATAGGGAAATAAAATATTTGGACAGTAAGCGCCTAAACAATGAGCCATCTGGCTTTGTTCGATACCATCAATAGAAAATATGCCAGCTTGTTGCACTTCGCAAAGGAAAGCGGTTTCATCAGCGACGGTGGCAGTAACGGTGACGCGTAAGATAACTTCATAAACTTGCTCGGCCAATTCACTAGACGAGGTGTCTAAATCTAATTTGACTTCCGGTTGCCACTCTTGCTGAAAAATACTAGGGGCACTTGGTGTTTCAAATGAGATATCTTTGGTGTAAATTCGCTGGATTTGAAATACCATCTCTTCATGACTTTTTTCTGACATAATGTTAATTACCTTTTAAATGTCCATATGATATTGAATTGTATAAACATAATTTCTGATGTGTCCGTTGAATTACTTTTTACCGCGAGCCAGAGGTAAATTTTCGCTAGACCAGCCTGTAATTCCCTCTTTTAGAATAAAGACACGTTCAAAACCATATTGCACCAGTTGTTCAGCAGGTTTAAATGCTTCCATGCCATTTGCTGAGACAACAATAATGGGTTTTTGCTTATGTTTTTCCAATTCTCCGATATTATTGTCTTTAATTTCTGATGGAGTCAGGTTAATTGAATCAATAATGTGTCCTTTACGAAAATCGTCACGGGATCGTAAATCAATAGTGATCGCTTCTTCTTTATTAATGAGTTGTATCGCTTGGGCACGGGTGATGTTTTTTGTTTTGGCGAACAAACCCTTAAAGGTTAAAATAATCACAGCGATCAACAAAGCGATCCAGGCCAGACTGAGTATTGGATGTCGGCTAATAAATTGCATGATTTCTTGCATCATGTGGGGTAATTACTCCCGTAGTTAATAATAGATAGCTCTAGTTTGCAAAGTATACCTTTGTCGCTGCGCAATTACAGCCAATTTGCATAAATGACCAGAGTTTTTTTGCAAATAAAGTTTATATCGGTGGTATTTGCTCGCGATATCAGTTAATTGATATCACTTAAAAAGTAGCTGAATGAAAGCAATATTAATAATAACCTATAGTTATTTTGTGATTTGTTGTATAAATGAAGAAATTAAGTTTTTTCAGTATTATCCTAAAAGAAGCAGAAATGTTTACTAATTATGGTAATTGTCAATAATTTTAAGTGATATTGTTTCAGGATGCTGAACTAAGATGAACAATACCAGCCGATATGGTTTAATCCTAATCCTTTTGGCTCTACTAAAGAGAGTAGTGGTTAAGCCATTACTTTTTGTCTCGCTATTTTTTATCTGGCCATCAATTACCCTTGCCAATCCCATCAGTGACAATAAAGTAAAACTGAAAGATCTGTTATCAAATATTGCAGAAAAAGAGAGAAGTGTTAAACAGCAGCAAGCTGAGAGAAACCATTTACTCGATCAATTGAAAAGTCAGGAAAAAAGTATCGCTGCCGCTGGACGTGCATTACATGAAACACGTAAAAAACTTTCGCAGTTAGCAAAAGAACTGACGCAATTAAATGAAAATATTAGCCGTTTACAACAGCAAAAACAGATGCATGAATTATTGTTAGCTAAGCAGCTCGATGCTGCGTTTCGATTAGGCCAGCAAAAAGGGATTGAATTGTTGTTTAAAGGTGAACAAGGGCAACGAGAAGAGCGTATTTTAGCCTATTATAGCTACTTAAATGAAGCCAGAGAGCAAACGATTATTAAATTGCAGCAAACAACGACCTTACTCGCTGAGCAGAAACAACAGAAACAGCAAAAGCAATTGGCACAGAAAAAAAACTTAGCCAAACAAGATCAAGAAAAGAAAACGCTCGATTCGGCACAGGATGCTAGAAAGAAAACCCTGTTATCGTTGGAATCGACGCTAAAAGCGGATCAAAAAAGTTTGGCGGTGATGAAACGTAATGAAACACTATTGCGTAGTAAAATTGCCAAGGCTGAGCGAGACGCAAAAGTTAGGGCGGAAAGGGAAGCGAAAGAGGCTGCGCGTATTCTAGCAAAACAACGGCAGGCGCAGCAAAAAGGAACCACTTATCGTCCAACCGAAGATGAACGGGCTTTGATGGCACGTACTGGAGGTTTAGGCCGTCCTGTTGGTCAGGCTCTATGGCCAGTTCACGGCCAGATCCTGCATCACTATGGTGACAGTATCTCCGATGAATTACGCTGGAAAGGGATGGTGATCAATGCCGCTGAAGGAACAGAGGTTAAAGCCATTTCTGCCGGCCGTGTTTTACTTGCTGACTGGCTACAAGGCTATGGTTTGGTAGTGGTTATTGATCATGGTCAGGGAGATATGAGTTTATATGGTTATAACCAGAGTGCATTGGTGAATGTGGGTCAACAGGTTCGGTCAGGTCAGCCTGTTGCGTTAGTGGGTAGCAGTGGTGGACAGCAGCGCTCCTCGCTTTATTTTGAGATCCGCCGTCAAGGTAAAACCGTTAATCCACAGCCTTGGTTAGGGAGATAACCGTGCTAAAACGGATTGTTTTGATCATCATGGCGCTAATGTTACTTGTCAGTGGACAAGTCAATGCTGGAAAATTGGCCATTGTGATTGATGATATTGGTTATCGTAAAAAGGAAGATAATCAGATATTAGCTTTGCCGGTGGCAATTTCTATAGCCATTTTACCAGACTCTCCTTATGGCAGAGAAATGGCCGAAAAAGCCAATCAACAAGGGCGAGAGATTTTAATCCATATGCCCATGAAACCGATTAGCCAGCAACCTCTTGAAAAAAATACCTTAACGCCGCAAATGAGTGCCAATGAAATAGAGCAGAAGATTGTCGCTGCCATTAAGCAAGTACCATATGCTAAAGGTATGAATAATCATATGGGTAGTGCGATGATGGCTAATTTAGTGGCTATGAAAAATGTTATGCAAGTGCTCTCGCATTACGATCTCTATTTTCTCGATAGTGTGACGACAGCAAACACTAAGGTCAATGAAGCAGCTAAAATTTTTGCGCTGCCAACCATGCGTCGCAATGTTTTTTTAGATCATCTAAAAACAGAAACACAAATTCGTAAACAGTTTGCCCATGCTATTTCATTAGCCCGTAAACAGGGTAGTAGTATTGTTATTGGCCATCCTTATCCTGCTACCATTCAAGTATTACAACAAACATTATTTGAGTTACCTAGCGATATTGAGCTCGTGGCGGTTGGTAAACTACTTAACAATACGATAAAAGATAAATTAACTATTCAAACGGTTGGACAAGATCAGGAGAAAGTTCCAGCGCAACCTGTGGAATTACAGAAAGCCGTCATCGGTTACTGCAAAATATCACCAGTAACAAAAGCATTATCAGGTATTGATTTAATGATATATATTGTGGATGCTATTTATCATGATCCTGACTTAAAAAAATTATTTACTGAACAGAGGAAACCGCTGTTTAGTAAAAATATTTCATTATCTCAATAAAATAATAGCTGACAACAATGATATATGACTTTGTTAGTGTGAAAAGACGCGTCATAATACTTTTCTCTATATCTTTGATAAATAAAACTTCTATGACTCGTTCTGCGGTGATTTATTTTAATATAATAGCTAATTGAGAAACTTATTGAGGATTTTAACCGTTTTGTTAGCTCTGGTTATTTATCCTATTTGGATAAATCCTATGAGTTACTGTGGTTAACGCCGGATAAATGTTATTATCAGATCAATATAAGCAACAATGATCTCGATTGAATAGAGGTAAATCCAATGATCATAGTCACGGGTGGTGCTGGTTTTATTGGCAGCAATATTGTTAAAGCACTGAATGATATAGGACGTAGTGACATTCTGGTGGTCGATAATCTTAAAAATGGGGCTAAATTTGTCAATTTAGTCGATTTAGATATTGCAGATTATCTCGACAAAGAAGATTTTATTGCCAGTATTATGGCTGGTGATAATCTGGGTAATGTTGATGCGATTTTTCATGAAGGTGCTTGTTCATCAACCACTGAGTGGAATGGTCAGTATATGATGAATAATAACTATGAATATTCGAAAGAGTTACTTCATTACTGTATTGAACGGGATATTGCGTTTTTGTATGCTTCTTCAGCGGCGACTTATGGTGGGCGTAGTGATCATTTTATTGAAGAGCGGCAATATGAAAAGCCTTTGAATGTATATGGCTATTCCAAGTTTTTATTTGATCAATATGTCCGCAAAGTTTTACCGCAAATCACCTCACAGGTATGTGGATTCCGCTATTTTAATGTTTATGGTCCACGTGAAGGTCATAAGGGGAGTATGGCAAGCGTCGCTTTCCATTTAAATAGCCAGATTAATCAAGGGCAAAAGCCAAAACTTTTTGCGGGTAGTGAGAAATTCAAACGCGATTTTATTCATGTAAGTGATGTAGCGGCGGTTAATTTATGGTGTTGGCAAAATAAAATCTCCGGCATATTTAACTGTGGTACCGGTAAGGCTGATTCTTTTCAGGCGGTAGCCGATGCGGTAATTGCTTTTCATCAAGAAAAAAATCTTTTAGTGGAATATATTGCCTTTCCAGATAAATTAAAAGGTTGCTATCAAGCATTTACCGAAGCAGATCTCAGCAAATTACGTGCTGCAGGTTACGATAAACCGTTCAAAACCGTAGCGGAAGGGGTTGCTAATTACATGCAATGGTTAAATTGCGATGATTAAATGGAAATAGCATGAAGATATTGGTCGTTGGCCCTTCATGGGTGGGTGATATGATGATGTCGCAGAGTCTTTATCGTACTTTGAAGACCCTACACCCAGAGGCAGAAATTGATGTTATGGCACCTGATTTGTGCCGGCCACTATTAAATAAAATGCCTGAAGTCAACCAGGCCATATCGATGCCTTTGGGCCATGGTCGTTTAGCTCTTAGTGTACGTCGTCAGCTTGGTATTCATTTACGTACTCAACGTTATGATCAAGCCTATATTTTACCTAACTCTTTTAAATCTGCGCTGGTGCCCTTTTTTGCTCAAATACCAATACGGACAGGATGGCGCGGTGAGATGCGCTATTGGTTGCTGAATGATATTCGCGTATTGGATAAAGCCGCTTTTCCACAAATGGTTCAGCGTTATGTTGCTTTGGCTTATAAAAAAGATTCAGTTAACAACGCCGATGAGCTCCCTAAACCAATTTTATGGCCGCAACTTTCCGTGACAGAAACGGAAATTAGCCAGAGTAAACGCATTTTTCATATTCCAGAGCAATTACCTATTATTGGCTTTTGTCCAGGTGCAGAATTTGGGCCAGCTAAACGCTGGCCAGCTTACCATTATGCTGAGTTAGCGCAATTATTGTTTGTTGCTCACGGTTATAAAATTTTAATCTTTGGCTCACAAAAAGATCGTCGTATCGGTGAAGATATTCGACAATCGCTTTCTGTCGATTGTCGGCAACATTGTTTTAATCTGGCCGGTAAAACAACCCTTGAGCAGGCGGTTAATCTATTGGCATCTTGCCGAGCGGTAGTTAGTAATGATTCAGGTTTAATGCATATTGCAGCAGCATTAAATCGACCGCTGGTGGCGCTTTATGGGCCAAGTAGCCCTGATTTTACGCCTCCTTTATCAAATCGGGTAGAAATTATCCGTTTAATAACTGGCTATCATAAAGTTAGGAAAGGGAGCGCAGAGAGTGGTTATCATCAAAGTTTGATTGATATAAAACCTGAACGCGTGTTTACCGCATTAACTAAGTTATTGGCGGAGAGTCAGTAACAATGAAAGTGTTGATCGTTAAAACCTCGTCGATGGGTGATGTATTACATACTTTACCCGCACTGACTGATGCAGTCAGACACTATCCTGATGTCCAGTTTGATTGGGTTGTTGAAGAAAATTTTACCGAAATTCCACACTGGCATTCTGCCGTTAAGCGAGTCATTCCGGTAGCTATTCGTCGCTGGCGAAAAAACTGGTTGGCAAAATCTGTCAGGCAGCAAAGAGCAGTTTTCCGTGCTGAATTACAACAGCAAAAGTACGATGCCATAATCGATGCACAAGGATTGTTGAAAAGTGCCTTTTTGATCACACGCATAGCTCGTGGTGTAAGTCATGGTTATGATTGGAAAAGTGCTCGCGAGCCGTTAGCAAGTCTATTTTATGATTGTTGCTATCGTGTCAATAAACAACTGCACGCGGTTGAACGTATCAGACAATTATTTGCCGAGAGTTTACATTATAGTAAACCAACTATTGCTGGTGATTATGGTATTGCACCCTATTTTTCGTCACCGGTTTTGGCAAAGGAAAACGCTGCTTACATTATTTTCTTCCATGCTACCACACGTGACGAAAAGCATTGGCCGGAATCTCATTGGCGACAATTGATCACCGCTGTACAAGCGAAAGGATTAACGGTTAAATTACCGTGGGCAACGGCTCTGGAGCATCAACGTGCTCTAAGGCTTGCTGCCGGTTTTAAGCATGTAGAAGTTTTGCCCAAACTTTCATTAAACCAATTAGCTGAACAAATTGTCGCAGCCAAAGCGGTAGTCTCCGTTGATACAGGTTTAAGCCATTTAACTGCCGCACTAAGCAAAGCGAATATTACCCTCTATGGCCCGACCGATCCGGGATTAATTGGCGGTTATGGTGAAGCACAACAAGCTATTATTTCAGTTGATGGCAATATGGCAACAATTGAACCTAATGAAGTCTATCAACAATTAATATTAAAAATCGATAGTAAATGGTGAAAACGATTATTTTTTGAAAGATGAGATTTAATTAAACAAAGGTAGCTTAATCGATTAAATTGAAGCTAGCTTAAACAAAATTGTTTGGTTGAGACTAGTATTGATAAAAATGATGTGACAATGAAAATTTTTCTATTTCATTGCCACACGGTTTTTAATGATTATTTTGTTCTGGTGCAATAAATCCTAGGCACATTGATTGCGGATCAGCGCTTGGTTCTGATTGGTAAATAATGGCTTCTTTTTCAATAGTAAATTGAGGCCAATGTTTTGACATCCGAGTAAAATTTTCTTGGCTGCAATCTTTACCTTTTCGCCCTAATAGTAAAGCACCATGTTTTTTGATTGTTTCTGCCGTAATATCGCGATAATAAACATTTGGTGGCTGTGCTTCACTGGTATCCCAAGGCTGGATAGTGTGCGGCCGATCAGAAGCATAGATAATAAACCATTGATAAAGATTATCTTCGCCGCCAACATATTTTAATGGTTGGCCATATTTTTGCCGCCAGCGCTGTTGTCCTTCTGCTGTGAGTGCTTTAATGCCGATCATTTTCTGGCCAGCGCCACGAATATTATAATTTAATACCAGACAGTAACCTAAAAAGATCAGGCCGCCAATAATAATCAAGCCAAAAAATGTTTTTCGTAATGATTTCTTCGGTTGAACGGAGATAGAACCAATTAACAATGGGGCCGCAATCATCATAAATGGTTGTAGCCATTCCGTCATTCTCCCACCATCATGAAACAAAAACCAACCGAAAATTACGCCTAAAGGAAGTAACAAAATAAAGTTAACTAATTGATTAGGTTGCTCTTTGGGCCAGCTTATTTTACCGCCTAATAGATAGACAATAATGGACGCAATAATTAACGGATAGAAAACTGATAATGTGGAACTAACAACATGAAGGTTAAAGCCTTGTTCGATCTGTGAATCAACCCATTTAAAAGCAGAAAAATCATTTTCTATTAACCAAAACAAATTAGGTAAGATCAAAGCAAACCAAAGTGCAATTGCAAGATAAAAAAGTGGCTGTTGGTAACTTTTTCGCACCTTAGGCACGAAAAGGGTTAATAAAAAAGCAGTGCCAATCAGAGCCAAGGTTGAATATTTACCCATTGTCGCTAAGCCAGACACGAGTGCAAAGGCAAGCCACCATTTTGGATGATCATAGACAGCCCGTAGGAAGAAGAGCAGCACCCAGGGCCATAGCGTGACCAGAATATAGTTATCATTATAAGGGATGATATCAAAATTAATGATGCCTGATAAATTGAGTATCAATAATGCAAACCAAGCTAATTCAATTTTGTGGCTTAGGCGGTAAGCCAACTGCCATACGCCTATCATACCAATAGCGATACCAAAAAAATGAATAAAATACCAATAAAAACTGTAGGAGAGGTTTAAATAGATGGCAGGCCACATAATGACACCAACAAACCAAGGGTTTTTTGGCGAACCCCATTCGCCATTCATTCCCCAGTTAACCGCTTCAACAGCATCGTAAGGTACAGTTGGATCTAAACAATAACTTCCAAAAACCCATAAAATTGCATAAATCGACACCCACAAGTAAAGCAATATTTTTGATTTTGGGCTAAATAAAGGCATATTATTTTTTATCGTCAGTCATATAATTGGTGGGGTAAATATCCCATTTATTTGAATTAAACCAGTAACACTATAATGAAGAAAAAATAAAATACTTAGTATTTGTTAGTTATTACTGTTTAGTTAATGATCATAAGCGCTATTTCGCTATGGAATTTAGCGATATTCAATATATTAAATAATACTCGTATTTAATGGGTTACTGGTGGCAGGTAAGGTTCCAGTAGTTTTAGTAATTTTTGCAATGCCCCTTGATTGTCATGTAATACTTCTGCTGCTTGACGGCCATGGTATAGACGATAATCTTCATCCTTAAGCAAATGGGAAACAGTAAGAATTAAGGATTTACTATCATTAACCGTAATAAGTCCATCAGCTTGTTTTAGTTTGGTACAAATATCTTTGAAATTATAAGTATAAGGCCCCATTAAAACCGGCAAGGCATGTGCGGCTGCTTCTAAGGGATTATGCCCGCCCTTTTCGACTAAACTACCGCCGACGAAGGCGAGATCAGCAATACCATAGAGTAACATAAGTTCACCCATCGTATCGCCAATAATAACTTGAGTATTGCTATTGGGAACGAGATTTTCACTACGGCAAATATAGCGTAATTTAGCTTTTTGGGTTAACTCTTGAGCCTTTGCAAAGCGTTCTGGGTGGCGAGGAACAAGAATCAGTAATAAATCAGGAAATTGTTTTAATAGTTTAGTATGAGCCTGTAAAATAATTGACTCTTCTCCTTCATGAGTACTGGTAGCAATCCAAACTGGACGATGTGGAGCCCATTGTCGACGTAATGTTATGGCTTTTACAGCCAATTCAGGGGTGACAGAAATATCAAACTTTAGACTACCTGTAACATATAATTTCTTTCTTGCTAAACCCAGTTTAATAAAACGTTCGCCATCTTCTTGGTTTTGTGCTGCGATTAAAGTAATTTTTTGCAATAGCTCTTGGATAAAATAACCCAATTTTTGATAACGTGCTGCTGAACGTTCAGACAGACGGGCGTTAGCAATAATTAATGGAATTTTACGTTGTTTTAATTGCAGAATAAGATTTGGCCAAAGTTCTGTTTCCATAATAATGGTTAATTTAGGATCGGCGTGATTAAGAAAACGGCGTACAGAGCCTGCTAAATCATAAGGTAAATATACATGTTGAACATCATCACCAAATGCTGATAAAACACGTTCTGAGCCTGTTGGGGTCATAGTAGTAACGGTAATAGGTAGTGTTGGATAATGATGGCGTAATGCTCTAACTAACGGAACAGCCGCTAATGTTTCTCCTACAGAAACAGAATGTAACAATATTCCGCCGGGAATTACCTTACCATTACAAAAACCATATCGTTCACTCCAACGTTTACGATAAGCGGGGGACTTGCGACTACGCCATAATAAACGTAACCAAATAATGGGTTGAATAAGGTAAATAAGTATTTGATATAGACGTAATAACATTCTATCACATTGACCGATTGAGATTAGCACTATAGTAGCATATTGCACATAAGAAAGTGCAATGAATATCTATTTAAATAGCGTTTTTATTCATCATTAAAGATAAAAAAAATTTAAAATTTTGTTAATTAATTTAAATTAAACTAGTAATTAACTAAAAATATGATAGTAATTATCATTTATTTTCAAAAGATAATAATTTATAGCTATTCTTATCAATGGTAAAGATTTTATTTTGTCAGCATAATTGTTCAATATACTTAAATAATACGATAATATGTGTTCAGTTGCTCGTTATTAGTGAAAAACTTTATGAAAAACAAAGCAATTTACCCTGGTACTTTTGATCCTATCACTTACGGTCACTTGGATATAATAGAGCGTGCCGCCTTAATATTTGAACAGGTAATATTGGCTATCGCGGATAGTTCACGTAAAAATCCGATGTTTACCCTCGATGAGCGTATTTTGTTTGCTAAAGAACAGACAAAACATTTAGCTAATGTTGAAGTAACAGGGTTTTGTGAGCTGACGGTAAATTTTGCGCAAAAACACCAAGCTAATATTTTGATTAGAGGTGTGAGATCTATAACAGATTTTGAATATGAATGTCAGTTGGCAAATATGAATAGTCATCTTATGGCTGATCTGGAAACCATCTTTTTATTACCTTCTCCGAAGTTATCGTTTGTTTCTTCTTCTTTAATTAAAGATGTTGTCCGACATGGCGGTGATGTTTCATCTTTTTTACCAGCGCCAATAGCGAAAGCGATGTTGCAAAAAATTGAACAATAAAAAATGATTAAGCTTAAGCCTATTTTTGGCAGTTATGACAGAAAAAAGTACTACGTTGCCCTAGTTTTATTGATTCAATCAGTTGACCGCAATGTGAACAAGCTTCACCTTTTTTACCATAAACAAACAGTTGTTGAGCAAAATAACCTGGTTTTCCGTCTGACTGTAAAAAATCTTTTAATGTTGTTCCTCCCTGTTCTATTGAACGTTGAAGAATTTGCTTAATCTGGTTAACTAAATGATCTATCTCTTTTCTTGTTAGTGAATGGGCGGCTCTGGTTGGCAGAATTTTGGCAGCGAATAGCGCTTCATTGGCATAAATATTGCCAACACCAACGACGATTTTATTGTCCATTAACCAGGGTTTGATGGCGGTTTTTTTATTTTTTGCTCGTTGGTAGAGATAGTCTGCATTAAAGCTATTAGAGAGAGGTTCTGGCCCTAAATGGAAAAGTACCGGGCAATTATCCAAGTCATTCGTCCATAACCAGGCGCCAAAACGTCTGGGATCGGTATAACGCAATATTTTGCCATCGGCTAGGACCAAGTCGATATGATCGTGTTTTTCGGCTAATTGTTGTTTTGTTAAGATGCGTATACTACCTGACATACCTAGGTGAATGACTATCCAGCCATGTTGGAGTTGAATGAGTAAGTATTTAGCGCGCCGTTTAACACTTAAGACTGATTCGTTGGCGATATGTAAAATTTCTGTCGCTACCGGCCAGCGTAATTGACTATTGCGTACTATACTAAATTGTATTTTATTACCAACCAGGTAGGGCTCGATTCCACGTCGGCTGGTTTCAACTTCAGGTAGTTCTGGCATAGTTTCCTTAATATGTAACAAGTCGTTAATCTTAATACATACTACTGTATCTTGTGTTGGTTAGTCGATAGAATAGAAGGCATTAATATGTTATCTGGAGTAGAAATGAAGGTTATCCCTATAATTAATAAACGAATTAATTGCCGCTGTTATTGGAATTTAGGGATAGTATTTTTTTTTATTGCTATATATTTTCTTGATGGTGTTACACGTTATAAGCATGTCTTAGCAGGATTAATTTATCTCACCGCTATTGTCTATTTAATTAAAGATAGAAAGCGTGTTTTCAGTATATTTAAGAATAATTTATTTTTGTCTTTAGTGCTTTTTGTTATAGCAATGCTTTATTCATTAATTATCTCTAAAGATGTTAATATTTCATTAAAAGCTATTAATAAAGGTGTTATTGAAAAATTATTTATTACCGCAGTGGCTATTGCCATAGTGCTCTATCAAGAAAAACAAGAGCATATAACTAAGCTTTTGATTTTCTCTTTAATTATTTCTATTTTACCGTTAACAATAAAGGAAATTCTGCAATATATTGACGAATATCATCAGGGTATCCTGCCGTTATCAAAATTTGAACATCGATATATTTCTGATTGGTTAATCTTTATTGTACCCGCTTTACTTTCCTTTTGGTTTTATAAAGGAGTGAAAAATAAAATTTTATTTTTCTCGCTTTCGATTACTTTTGTTGCTATCACAATCGGGACATTACAGCGAGGTACTTGGTTATCTATTACGGTAATATTTATTATCTGGTGTGGAGTAAAAAAAGAGATTAAGTTACTCAGTCTTGCTGTTATTGGCCTAAGTATCTTGTTATCCTACTTGGCAATGATTAATCAAGGTCAGTTTGATAAATTATTTTACAAATTAGAGCAGACGAGTAGTAGTAGTCGTTATAGTCAAGGTACTCAGGATTCAGCCTTAGATCTTATTAAAGAGAATCCAATAAAAGGTTATGGCTATGGCGAGCAGTTATTTTATAAAATTTACAATGAAAGAGTAATTGATTATCCTGACTGGATTTTTAAACAATCGATCGGGCCTCATAATACAGTTTTATCAATTTGGTTTGCTGCTGGAATTATTGGTCTAATTGCTCTCCTCTATCTTTTTGTTTCAATTTTTATGTACTTATTTAAAGGATATCGTAATAATACGGCAAAAGATGGTTTTTTGATCCTGATGTTGATATTTATCGGTGATATGATTGTTAGAGGATTATTTGAAACGGTAAATGTTTCAAATATGGCTATTATAATAGGAATAGCATTAGCATTGAATCGTAATGAAAAATTGATAAATTAGTTAAACTAAAGCACCTATCCGTGAGGCGCTTTAAGATTATTTTTTTAGTAGTTTATATTTAATTAAGCATAAGAAACCTTGCATATATTTATGTTGTAAAAATAGATGTTTGTATTTTTCTTGCAGTTCCGTTCTCTTTTCTGCAATTTTTAGTGGTTGATCTTTCCACGGTGAGTGAATATATGAATTGTAAAAAAATTGACTGGCAGGATAATTAACACCCCAAGTATGCCAGGGTTTTGTAACACCAGTATAGTGGATAAGAGAGGTGCTATCTGTTATGGTATTTTTGTATTTGGAAAAATCGTGATAAAACAATTCATTTTTCAACGTATATATACAATTATAATCACGAGATAAATAGATATTTTGTGTCTGAAATAATATATTTAGTGCATCTTGATCAAGATATTTTAATTTACCGAAATCTGTTTTTCCTCGTACCAGTTCGAATGATTTTTTGGAAAAATCATTTTCAATCCATTTCTGTAAATTCACATAAATTACGCCGGCATTAAAATATTTGCCATTTAAATCGGCTAAATTGAGTCGAGTCGCACTTGATTGCTGCATGTTGTCAACATCGAGTACAACGGCGGCAAAAAAATCAGCTAAATTTAGCTGAAATAGTTCTTTTAGGCTGCCTTTACAGATAACATCAGCATCCAAATATAAAATAGAGTTTATATTAGTACTCAAATATTCAAAAGCGATTAACCTAAAATAGGTGGCATAAGACCAAAAGTCTGAGGTTGATAGTTGTTTTAATTCTTCAGCATCGAGCAGATAGATAATTATATTAGAATTATACTTCGCTATCATTTCTTGAAAACGTGCTAAATATTCGTTATCAATATAATCAGTAAATAGGTAAAAATTGAAATCAGTATCAGTATTATTCATTAATACGGAATTTATGGATATTGCTGCACCAAATAGAAAATTTTTATCAACGCCATAAGCAATATTAAAATTTTTATTATTTTTAGTAAGATTTTCTTTTCCTGCAATATTAAATTTTTGTTTTATAAAATGCCTCATGATAAACATAGCCCTTTAACTCTTTTAAAGAGAATTTTAAATTTTGCTAAATAATAGTGAGTATAATTCTTTAAACCTTCGTGGTATTTTCTTTGTTTGAATTTATGTTTAGCGCAATACCTTAAAAGGTGTACGCTTTCTGCTTTTAATAGCGGTTTATTTTGCCAGGGAGAGGCATTTTTTGCTTTAATAAATGGTTGTGAAAAGGGAGATATTGCCCATTCATGCCATGGTTTGGTCGGGCCAATATAGTGAATAAAAATAGTATCAATAGCAAATGCATCATGTTTAACACTTTGCAGACCATAATTTATACTGTACTGAGTATTATATTTTTTTGCCAAATAGATTACTTTATTTGTTAGCAGAATATTTAAAACATCTTGGTCAAGAAAAGAGAATTTATTTTTTAACGAATTATTTTTAAGTAACTGCATTGCTTGAGTTGAAATATCTTCTTCTGCCCAGCGATTAAGATTAATGAGTATAAATCCAGCGTTAAAATAGCCTTGTGAGATATTTGCTACCTCTAATTCGGATGCTCTTTTTTGCCACCATTTTTTATCTTTTTCTGTTACCACTGCAGCAATTTCATTATTATTGAATTGAATTTTTTGTAATTTATCTAAATTATTATTACATATAATATCTGCATCTAAGTATAAAATTTTATCTATTTTATTGGTGAAATAGTCAGCAATGATGAATCTAAAGTAGGTGGCATATGACCAGTTTCTAGTGCAGGGCAATGATTTTAAGCTCTGGTCGTCGACTAAATAAATATTTATTTCAATTTTATATTGACGCGCAAGGGTATTGAATAGCGTTGCCTGTTCATGATCAAAATAATCGGTAAATATATGGAAACAATAATTAATATTAGAATTGTACAGCGCAATTGATGCTATTGATATTCCGCAACCATATAAAAAATTTTTATCGACTCCATATGCAATATGGAATTTAGGGTGACAATCAGCATTCATATTTTGCGTTAAGCAGAGTTTTTGTTTAATAACTTTGTGCTTGTCAAAATACATGTACTATACCCATTTTTATAGAATCTTTTATAAAAACAAAACGTTTAGAGTTATAATCCTCTCCTAACGGTTCTTTCTTTTATTTTTTCTGCTTTAATATTAGCGCTGAAAATCAATTTTTGTTCATTATTTAGAATATTTCTTAAACTATCGGAAAAATAAATTTGCATAAAACGAAAAATATCTCGTTGGGTTAAGCCAATGTTAAGTGAAGAAAAATATAACCCAATCAAATCTTTATCTTCCCAACGTTTGGGTACATGCTGCCGTATTTGGGCGCGATGCAAGTCAATAATTGAAATCTTTAATTTTTTTTCATCGCCGTCAAAAGGCAAATGTAATAAAAAATGGCAAATATAGCAATCGCGATGATTGACACCACATGCATGCATTTTACGCACTATTTCAGCCATTCGAAAAATTAATGCTTTTTTAGTACTAAATTTGGGAGCTGAATTTTTCCAATTTACGCAGTACTCTTCTAAGCTAATGGTCGGAATAAGTGCTTCAGTAATAATGAATGACTTACGGTATAAAGGATTAATTCCTTTTTGGCCGAAAGCTTTACCATGCATCGTATCAATGCCTGCCTCGGTTAAACGATGGATCGCTTTCCATTCTCTATCCGCACCTAATACTGGTATTCGTAAAGAAAATAGGTTTTTTAATATTTCTTTTAACGTAGTGCCATAATGAATTTTGAGAAAATAACTCTTTGCATTAAGCGTAAAGCATAATGTCTTGCGTGTCTCTAATTGACGAAAAATTTTGCCATCTAATTTTTCTATTTCAATAAAAGGATCTTTATCTTGCCATAAGTTTTTAAAGGGTTGTTTAAGTTCAAGCATGCTGGCATTCCAAAATAATATCTGCAGCTTTTTCAGGTAAACTGTATAAGTCTTGAGTGTCAGCAAAGTGGCGTGCAGATTTTGCCCATTGATTTAATAGAGACTTATTAGCTAAGCTTGTAGCCAAAGCATTATTAAGATTTTTTTGGCTATAAGGTTCATCTATTACTATGCCACAATTTGCGTGTTTGATATAAGGCGCATAACCACAAATATCTGTTGTAATGACGGGTAAACCCGCTGCAATAGCTTCGATTAATACTATGCCGGCAGCTTCTTGGTAGGCTGGATGGATTAACATATCAGCAGCAGCCATCAATTCAGCTATATCATTACGCCCATCAAAAAATAAAACATGCTTATCTATAGCCAGTTTTTTTGCTAATCGTTGATAGCGGGTAGGTGAGTCTTGGCCTACTACCATTAACATAGTTTTATTTTTTATATTCTCAGGCAAGGAAGCTATTGATTTCAGTGTTCTGTCTACACCTTTGCGTTTAAAATCTGAACCGACTTGTAATAAAAAGAATTGATCTATAGAAATGGCATTTTTTTTACGATATATCTGTTTTGCGTCAGTAATTTGCTGGTCATATTTTCTACTAAGGTCAATGCCTGGTGGTAACAGATAAAAACGTGCGTCAGGTGTTTTGTAATGTTTTTTAAAGTCATCAACTTGATGTTGGGTCAACATTAATAATTTAGTATGACTGTTTACATCAAAGACCGCTTTTTCATAAGCGATATAATGTTGGTATCGTTTGGTCAATTTATAAAAAAAACCTTTTTCTTTTTCAACTTTTTCTGCATAACAAACATCTGCTGCATAATAAATATCTAATCCTGGCATCTTATTAAAACCAACAATAACATCAGCAGGATATTGGGTTAAATGCGTTTTAACCTGATGATAAAATGCTTCATTACGCCCATGATTTGTATGCCTTTTAACTGGGATGATGATAACGTTAATATCAGCAGGAATTTCATCATCCCATACCATTGTGTAAACACGTATTTGATGTCCGCGTTTTTGGCAAGCAGAGAGGATTTTGATGAAATCTCTTTGTAACCCACCAAAGGGGAAATATTTATATAAACAAAATGCAATTTCCATGGAATTATATCTCTATCTCAGATTTAATGGTTTGTATATCCATTGGTAACATTTTTTTTGTGGCGGCGATAATATCTTTAGCAGGAATTATTGATAGATACTTTTTATTACGATCACGCTCATGTCGCTCTGGCATTTTTTCATAATTGCCAGCCCAAATTTGAATAACATTTTTACTCCATGGTTTCCAATATTGATGATCTGTAGCACCGAATAAGCAGATAATAGGGGTTTCTAATGCTGCTGCAATATGCATTGGTGCTGAATCTACACCGATAAATAAAGCGGCATGACTAATTAGAGCGCCTAATTGTGGAAATGTAGTTTTTCCTGCAAATTCTGTAACGGGTGATTGACGACATTGTTGTGCAATATTAGCCACGCAGGTCAGATCATCTTTACTGGGGCCTGATGTTAATATGACTCGATATCCTCTAGATTGAAGATTATCAATCACCTCAGCAAATTTTTCATCATCCCAACACTTAAATTTTTGTCTAGCTGTTGGTTGGATAACAACATAGCTACTATGTACACCTAGAGAAATTAATTGGTGATTAATTTTTTCCCAATCAGTTGCTTGGTAAGCCATTGTTGTATTGGAATATAAAGTATTAAGTTGAAGAGGCTTTAGTATAGAGAGATTTTGTTCAACAACATGTTTTCCCCTTGGTTTAACAATATGTGTAAAACTTCCAGACCAATAGTTTGTGTCTCTATGCTTGAATTGATGAGAAATTTTTATCTTGGCAGGAATACATCTTACCAAAAAAGGTACAATCCATTGATCGGCTAAATTTATAATTAAATCATAATGATTTTTTCGTATTTTATTGATTAATATGATAAAATCAACTAGTTTAGCCATATTGTTATTTTTTTTGTTTTTTATGCCATAAAGTGCATGAATTTCTCTATTTTCAGACAAGATTGGTATTGTATCTTGATAGAGAAGAATATCAATTTTAGCGGTTGGATAATTTTTTTTGAGCGTGCTAATGACAGGTGTTGTCAGTAACATATCTCCATGAAATCGCATTTTAATGATCAGAATTTTTTTAAATTGTTTATCCACTTGCTGCAGTCACTCTTGAATTGTTTGTTTATAAGTTTATCTGATTTTTGACCAATGTTATCACTATAAATTCAACAAATTTGAGATAGTTAATTTCATTAGAATAATCTAAAGGGTTACTTTTTTTGTACTAGAAATAACTTTTATTTTTGAAAATTTTTAGTAGATTTGAAAAAATAATAAAAATTTGAATCTTTATAAAGTAAATAATTTTAAATATTATCAATAAGTTTAACAATAATATTACTAATTTGTAATTTGCTATCTGTTATTTTTTACTATACATAATGGTATGAGACTATTTTTTTAATAGTAATATCAGAAAATATTTTTAGTATGTTTGCATTGATAATGGTGAGAGATTATTTATAGGTAGTATAAAAGTAAGATAACCCGATGGTATAGTTTTACTATACCATAACAAAAAATTGAATGACTTTTTGTTATTCTTCAGCCATTTGTTAAAGATTTGAATAATTATGGTAATAATTTTTCAAGTTACTGATTATCTCATTTTAGAGAAAAATTTTGCATATATTCTATTATCCTGAAAAATTGTGATTTTCAGCCATCTAATAAATGTTTTTATTCAAAGAAAAATTATATGAATATATGAGCTGAAATTTAATGAATAAAATAAGAAATTTTTTTGATAATTATTTATATTCATTAATTTTTTCAATAGGTTATTTATTATATTAACGAAATTGCAGTGAAAAGAATGAAATGAAAAAAATGTTAATAATATAAAATTCTCTTTTATACATTAAAGATATTATATAAAAAACCCAGCTTGCGCTGGGTTTTTTATTAAGAAGTTATTTAATTTTAGCTTCTTTATAAATCACATGCTTACGAACAACTGGATCGAATTTTTTCATTTCCAATTTTTCAGGCATAGTGCGTTTGTTCTTCGTTGTAGTATAGAAGTGGCCTGTACCTTCAGAAGAAACTAGTTTAATTTTATCGCGAATACCTTTAGCCATTTTTAAGTTCCTTAGTATTTCTCACCACGGGAGCGAAGCTCAGCAAGAACTGCGTCGATCCCTTTTTTATCGATTATACGCATGCCTTTTGCCGACACACGAAGTTTTACGAAACGTTTCTCAGACTCAACCCAGAAACGGTGAGAGTGCAGGTTTGGCAAAAAGCGGCGTTTAGTTGCATTCATTGCGTGTGAGCGGTTATTACCGCTCATCGGGCGCTTACCAGTAACTTGACAGACTCGTGACATGTCTATTTCTCCAAAAATCTAATCAGCTCGAGCTTTATATCGGGAATGACTGCCTCGTCAGACTTAGGAGCCTATCTCAGCAAATTTTCTTAATATAAAAAACAACTTAACTTCAGTAAAAACTCACTGAGATAGGCCCTTTGTGTCAAACCCGAGATCCTAAAAGGTGGCGTAGTATACGCCCTATAGCGCTTTCACTCAAGCCCAGAACTAATAAAGTTGCTATTTCTTAGTCAAAATATGGCATTAGAGTAGGCCAAGTTCGACAAATGAAAGGCATTTTTTATGGGCGATGACAAAATGGTCAAGTAATTTTATGTCTATCAAACGGCAAGCATTGGCGATTCTTTCGGTGACAATTTTATCCGCTAAACTGGGCTCCGGGTTACCCTATGGATGATTATGCGCTAGAATAATGGATACTGCATTTACTTTAACAGCTTGCCTTAAAATTTCTCTCGGATGTACCTCTACTCGATTTATGGTACCTTTAAACATTTCTTCATAGCAAATAATTTGATTTTGGTTGTTTAAGAATAATACGATAAAAATTTCTCTATCTTGTCCAAGATAAAAATCGAGTAGATATTTTTTTAAGTGCTTAGGGCTTCTCATAATACTTTGATTAATAAGTTGTTGTGTAAAAAATCGTTTAGCCACTTCACCAATCGCTTGTAATTGTGAATACTTACAAACCCCTAATCCCTTGTGCGCTGAAAATTGTTGATAATCAGCTGTTAATAGTTTATGAAGCGAACCAAATTCTTTTAGTAAGTTTTCTGCCAATATTAAAACCGGAAATCCAGGCAACCCTGTGCGAAGAAAAATGGCCAAAAGCTCTATGTCACTTAATGATGATGCCCCATAAGCTAAAAGCTTTTCTCTAGGTTGAAGTGCATAATTTATTTCTTCCATATGTTTTCCTGTCTATTTCCCAGTCGCTTTGACAGGTTACAGCATGCCAAAGTATGTGCCAAAATTTCCTAGCGTAGTTGCGTAGCGTTTTGCAAAAAAGTTTTTTGATGGATAAAAATTGATGGTATTCTCACCTAAACTTCAGCTTATGGTAATATCAGTAAACTCATCATTTGAATTTGGATAGATATGATGGCAGAACTTACAGGTAAAAATATCGTGCTTGGTGTTAGCGGTGGTATTGCCGCTTATAAAACACCGGAATTAGTTCGTCGTTTGCGTGATCATGGTGCAATTGTACGTGTGGTCATGACAAATGCCGCCAAATCTTTTATTACACCGTTAACACTACAGGCTGTTTCGGGCTATCCAGTTGCTGATGATTTATTGGATCCTGCCGCAGAGGCAGCAATGGGTCATATTGAATTAGCTAAATGGGCAGATTTAATTATTTTAGCACCTGCAACTGCAGATTTGCTTGCTCGTTTATCTGTTGGTATGGCTAATGATTTATTAACAACGGTCTGTTTAGCCTCAGAGGCAAAAATAGCTGTTGTGCCGGCAATGAATCAGCAGATGTATCTCGCTAATATTACTCAGCAAAATATTACATTACTTAAAGAGCGCCATGTTTTAGTTTGGGGCCCTGCTGAAGGCAGTCAAGCTTGTGGTGATGTTGGCCCCGGTCGAATGCTAGAGCCGTTAGCTATTGTTGAGTTAGCTGAGAATAGTTTTCAGCATAAGCAAGATATGGTAAACCTGCATTTAGCAATTACGGCGGGGCCAACCCAAGAGGAAATCGATCCCGTTCGTTTTGTTACTAATCATAGTTCGGGAAAAATGGGTTTCGCGATAGCACAAGCGGCTGCAGAACGAGGTGCTAATGTAACACTTATTAGCGGTCCAGTTAATTTATCAACGCCTGCAGGCGTTAAACGTATTAATGTTGTCAGCGCGTTGGAGATGTATAACCAAGTACATAATATAATTGATAAACAACAAATTTTTATTGGATGTGCTGCAGTGGCTGATTATCGGCCAAAAGCGTTTACAAAAGAAAAAATTAAAAAGCAGGCAGACGAAATTACTCTGACATTGGTAAAAAATCCTGATATTGTGGCAAGTGTTGGTAAATTGACTAAAAATCGTCCTTATGTTGTTGGATTTGCAGCAGAGACACAAAATGTGGAAGAATATGCTCGTAATAAGCTTATCCAAAAAAATCTGGATCTTATTTGTGCAAATGATGTTTCATTAGCCGATCATGGATTCAATTCAGAAAGCAATGCCCTGAATTTATTTTGGGAAGATAAAGAGATACATTTACCTCATAGTCATAAATTAGAGCTTGGCCACCGTTTACTCGATGAGATACTTCAACGTTATGAAGAAAAAAATAGACATTAAAATTCTTGATCCTCGTGTAGGAAATGAATTTCCTTTACCCACTTATGCGACAGAAGGATCTGCTGGATTAGATCTACGAGCTTGTTTAGATCAGGCGATACAATTAGAACCAGGTCAAACTAAGCTATTACCCACAGGATTAGCAGTACATATTGCAGATCAACAATTGGCTGCAGTAATTCTTCCTCGTTCAGGTTTAGGCCATAAGCATGGTGTTGTATTAGGAAATTTAGTCGGTTTAATCGATTCTGATTATCAAGGTGAATTGATGGTTTCGGTCTGGAATCGTGGTAATACAAGTTTTACTATTGAACCGGGTGAGCGTATAGCACAAATGGTTTTTGTGCCAGTTGTTCAAGCTGAATTTAAGCTTGTACAAGATTTTGAAACGACAAAACGTGGTAGTGGTGGTTTTGGTCATTCAGGCCGCCAATAATCTTATTATTTATAAAATATTATCAATTTTTTGATTTTTAAGCTTTATAAATGATGAAAAGCAAGGATTGCGTGGTCTGTTTTGTTGTTTTATCAGGGGTCTTGTTTAGCCATGGCAGGAAAAGAGATAGCAAAGAAGAAAAACAGGCGTGAGGAAATCTTGCAGGCGCTTGCGCAAATGTTGGAAACAAGTGATGGCAGCCAGCGCATTACCACAGCTAAGTTGGCAAGTCATGTTGGTGTATCTGAAGCAGCACTATACCGGCATTTCCCTAGTAAAGGGAAAATGTTTGATAGTCTTATTGAATTTATTGAAAATTCTTTAATTTCACGTATTAATCTGATTCTGCAAGATGAGAAAGACACCATTAGGCGTATTCGCTTGATTTTAATGTTGATACTGGGTTTTGCGGAGAAAAATCCTGGATTAACACGAATAATGACAGCACATGCGTTGATGTTTGAGCAAGTTCAATTACAAGATAGGATTAGCCAATTGTTTGAACGTATCGAAGCGCAATTTAGACAGGTTTTAAAGGAAAGAAAAATACGAGATAAGCAAAGTTTTAGTTATGATGAGAGTTTATTAGCATCTCAACTATTAGTGTTTTGTGAGGGTATGTTATCACGATTTGTACGTTCAGAGTTTCGGTATTGCCCAACTAAAGAATTTGATGCACGCTGGCCTATGATCTTGGCGCAGTTACAATAATTAATTGTACTACTCACTCCGCCTGATATTTGGGCGGAGTTTTTTTTACGCTAGTGGGTTAATAAAATTGCTAATTTTTTATTTGTTAAGAGGAGTGGTACCATAGTTTTCTCGATAAGCTTTCATCGTAGCCAAATGGGTTGACATATTCGGATTTTCACTTAAATAATCAATTAAATCATTCAAAGTAATAATAGAAAATACCTGGCATTTGAATTTCTTTTCAATTTCTTGGACGGCTGATAGATTCTTTTCACCTTTCTCCTGACGATCTAGACTTAATATAACCGCACTAAGTTTAGCTTTATGTCGCTTAATTATTTCTGCAGATTCTTTAATTGCCGTTCCTGCTGTAATAACATCGTCAACGATCACAACATTTCCTTTTAATGGACTACCGACTAATTCTCCACCTTCACCATGTTTTTTAACCTCTTTCCGATTGAAACAGTATGGCTTATCAAAGTGATAATGCTCAGATAGTGCAACCACCATTGTTGTTACGATCGGAATACCTTTATAGGCCGGACCAAAAATAATGTCACAAGCAGGATTATGATCCATAAACGCTTGGGCATAAAAATGACCTAGTGCAGCTAAATCTTTTCCTGTATTAAAGAGGCCAGCATTAAAAAAATAGGGGCTCTTGCGACCAGATTTCAACGTAAATTCACCAAATTCCAATGCTTTTTTTTTCATGGCGAGTTTAATAAATTCGCGCTGATAGCCTTTCATTAAATTTTCCTCTTTAATTTATCTTCTTTCAATTTTACAGCTATAAAAGACCGCTAGTAAGATATAATAGTTTATTATTCTAATGCTTCTTTCTGGGCGGTAAAAATGGTTTGTAAGCCATTTTTTGCTAAAGAAAGCAGCGATAACAGCTCCTCATGACTAAATGGTTCACCTTCTGCAGTACCTTGAATTTCGATCATTTTACCATTATCCATCATGACAATATTCATATCTGTTTCAGCGACAGAGTCTTCACTATATTCTAGATCACAAATAGGTTTGCCATCCACTATGCCGACAGAAACTGCTGCAACCATTGATTTAAGCGGACTTTTTTTCAATTTTCCTTCTGCGACCATTTTGTTTAATGCATCAGTTAAAGCGACACAGGCACCCGAAATTGCAGCGGTACGAGTGCCTCCATCAGCCTGAATGACATCACAATCTAGTGTAATGGTATATTCACCTAATTGCTTTAAATCAACAGCAGCTCGTAGAGAACGTGCGATAAGGCGTTGTATCTCCATGGTGCGACCGGTTTGTTTGCCTTTTGCTGCTTCGCGTATATTACGAGAATTTGTTGCTCGTGGTAACATACCGTATTCTGCTGTTATCCAACCTTGTGATTGGCCTTTTAAAAAGCGGGGAACGCCTTCTTCGATTGTAACGTTACATAATACTTTGGTATCACCAAACTCAATCAGAACAGAACCTTCTGCATGTTTAGTATATTGACGGGTGATTTTTATAGGGCGCACCTGATCAGCCTGCCTATTCTCTGGACGCATGGTGTTATCTCCGTAGTTAAATAATGTTGGTGGCGCATTATACGTTCTTCGACATTGAATGCCTATCCTATGCTTTCACTCAAGGTTATAATCTAATTTTTATTTATAGGAACGATATATGATCCATAGTATGACCGCTTTCGCACGACGAGATATAAAAAGTGAATGGGGAAATGCGGCTTGGGAGCTGCGTTCCGTTAACCAACGTTATCTTGAAACTTATATTCGCTTGCCGGAACAATTTAGAAGCCTGGAACCTGTGATTCGCGAGCGTCTACGTGCCAGATTAACACGAGGGAAAGTAGAGTGTAGTTTACGTTTTGAACTTAGTTCACATCAGCAGAGTGAATTAGTCCTAAATGAAGAGTTAGCTAACCAATTGATTAGAACTGCGAACTGGGTAAAAAAGAGTAGTGGTGAAGGCGAAATTAATCCGTTAGAAATTCTTCGCTGGCCTGGGGTTATGTTAGCTCAGGAGCAGAATTTGGATGTTATTTGTAAACATTTACTTAAAGAATTAGAATTTGCTTTAGATGATTTTATTCTCAATCGGGAAAGCGAAGGCGAGATGCTAAAGGTAATGATTGAGCAACGGCTAGATGCTGTTAGTCAGCAAATTCAAGATGTTCGTCATCAAATGCCGGAGATTTTAAAATGGCAGCGTGAGCGCTTACAAACAAAATTAGCAGAGGCAGAAATTCAGATAGATAATAATCGATTAGAACAAGAGCTAATCATGTTAGCCCAACGTATCGATGTTGCAGAAGAACTTGATAGGATAGATGCTCATGTTAAAGAAACGCGTAATATTCTTAAAAAGCAAGAAGCTGTCGGTCGTCGGTTGGATTTTATGATGCAGGAATTTAATCGTGAAGCAAATACCTTGGCCTCTAAATCTATTAATAGCCAAGTGACTAATTCTGCTGTCGAATTAAAAGTCTTAATAGAACAAATGCGTGAGCAGATCCAAAATATTGAGTAAGTTTTCATAGTAATTAACAACAAATCACAAAGCCAGAAGATACCTTGTATTTACTGGCTTTTTTACTATCAGAATATTGAAGAAGAAATCACAATTATAGTTGACCACTACAGTTTGATTGTTAGGGAGAGTTTACAAGTAGGTTATTTTAGGAAGTCTTAACAGTATTTGAATTACACTACAGGTAAGCCATCTGCATTATCAATCGATAGCGCTAATAAATATGAGAGATTAGATGCATAATTCAACAAAATCAAATATTTGAATAAATAAAAAATTGATGAATCTGGCCTTGCATTTTGGTCGGCTAGAGAGCTTGCTAAGCAGCTAGAATATGCGGAATACGGACATTTCACGCCTGTTTTAGAATGAGTGAAAGATGCTTGTTCCCATAGTGTACACAATATTGAAGGTTATTTCGAAGATATCCTCGATATGGTCAATATTGGCTCAGCTGCACAAAGAAAATTAAATGAGGTAATACTGACTCGCTATTGCTTGAAGTCATATCTCTAATGACGTAAATAAGTGCTAAATATTTTTTGTTCCCATCACTTTTCACGACCACAATGGTCTCTAGGATCCATAATAATATGTTGAAAAACTTAGCTGATAGAAGCTGTTATGGGAGCAAAAACTGTTGATTAGTTGACACGGTAGTTACATGAGTTAGTAAGTCTTCTTGATTTCATTGGTTGAAGGGGCATTGCTTTTTATTTCTTTAATTAACTCATCTAGTTAATTAAAAAATTAGCTTAGTAAAAATATAATCAAATAATAATGCTAACCTCTTATCTAGTATTCATAATCACACTAGTTTAGTAAGTTAAGGATATTTTTTAAATTTGTTAGTGTGATGATAGAACGCACTTGTTTGCTATGATGTTGTTCTTACAAAAATATTGTTTATTAAAGACAATGTATTGAAAATTTTATCATAAGAATCGTGTATCAGAAAAATGTTACTTATTTAACGCATTTATTTTCATAAAGATTAACCCATTCATAATGTTTTAATATCGTAAAATTCTTAGATAATTTGAATATGTAGGATGTCCAACAGATAACTAAATGAAGTTTACCGCGCAATTGAGATACAGATTAAATAGATTTCTAGAATGAAATATGGCTAATTAGTCGATATGTTGATTTAATTATAAATAAATTTGTAAGCAAAAGTTTATTTCTTTGTTAAGGTTAATATATTGATATATATGAAAAAATTAAAGTTTAATGAAGGAGAGTTGAATTATTAATAGCAAATTATGATGAAAAAAAGCTATAAAGCCAGTAGAGACATTTTGCTTCTACTGACGATATGGCTTTATGATATTGAGAAATAAATTTCCCTGGTGTTGGCCAACTTGGCAGCCTGACCTTACATGAGGTCAGGTTTTTTTATTATTTTTATTTAAATCTAGTTGTGACTTTACCTTTTTTTATGCTTCGATTGTAGTTAGACTTAAGTCTAGTTTTGCACTATACTTTTATCCTTACATGGAAGTTATTATGTATTTTGGGGGAGTAAGTGGATGTCAAAGACGTTTTTTGATAATGATACGATAAATGATGTAATAAAAAACTACTTAGATAGAGAATTAGCTGTTTTTGGGAAATTTAGGTATGCGTATATTATCCTGAATAAAAGAAATCCAGCGGAAATGTTTGCGATAACAAATTATCCAGATGAGTGGGTTGAAATATATAAGGAAAGGAATTATCAACAAATCGATCCCGTCATTATCTTTGCTCTTAATCGAGTTTCTCCTTTTGAGTGGGACGAAAGTTTGCCTATTAATTCTAATATTAATTTCTCCAAAATTTTCGATATTTCGAAAGATTATAATGTTGTAAATGGCTATACTTTTGTATTACATGATTATAATAATCGCCTTGCTATGTTATCAATCGTGATGTTTAGTTCAGAAGTTGTCGAAATAAAAAAGAAGATAAAAGAGCATAAAAATGATTTGCATATGCTTCTTCTTGATGTTCATGAAAAAATCACCTCTCTGTATCGAGAGATGATTAGACAAAACTATCAGAACCCAGCAAGTAAAAAAGAGTGTTTTTCACCACGTGAAAATGAAATTTTGTATTGGGCTAGTATGGGAAAAACCTACTCTGAAATTGCAACCATACTAGGTATAAAATTGGGTACAGTAAAATTTCATATTGGCAGTGTTGTGAAAAAATTGGGCGTTATGAACGCTAAGCATGCAATAAGACTTGGTGTCGAATTACAGCTCATTAAACCTGTCTCCAAATGATGGATATATTAATGGCCATTTTTTTAAATTATTATTCACAAGGCTGTCATAATGGCTCCTTATCCTTCCAATTAACTTATTTTGATTTTTAGAATCTATGGGCAAAAGCAGCAGATACACTTTTTCGTTTTTTTCTGATAAACCTTGTTCAATGATTGAAACTTCCCAACCTGAACGTTCTACTACTTTTAACATACCATGGCTGATAATAGTAAGAATTCCATCATAATCGCCTTTTTGAGCATAATTAATCATTGCTAGACATAGTATAAAAAAGACAGGATATTTGTCGCAATTTAGTTCTTTTGTTCGGTCTTTGGCCACAAAAAAGCGGCTTGATTCAATATAATTTCCCTTAGGAAGATTAAGATGTTTGAAAAAATGTGCAAATGTGCCTGTAATCATATTAGGAAATTGCATTTCAATAAATCTGACACTACAGATAATGTTGTTATTTCTTACACCAAATAGATAGTTAGCCTTGTCATTATCATATTCATCAAACTCCATGCCATTAATACAACTGACTGCCCAGTTAAGCCGATCTTTAAATGTTTCTTTTCTTAACGTAAATAATTCTTTTGATTTTTTTTCAGTCAAAAGGTTATAGTTCACATCGAATATTTCTAACATTTTTTCTCCATTATTTCATTTACTCGCAGATCCTATATTTAAAATTACTAAAATATTTCTATCTAGCGATACTATTTTTCGATTTCCACTATGAGTAACAATGCCTATTATATTTTGCCTTCTCTGTAGTTTTTTGTACACTAGTGGTGTTATGTTTATATATGATTTTTGCGATGGAACTAACTGACTTATAAGGAATATTTTAGATGAAGTGCAAATCGGAGGTGTAAATTAATCAGACAGTTTTTAATTAAAAGTTAAAAATTTTTATAGATGAAGTTAGCTATACTAAAAAGATATAAAAAACGTTTTATTGTAAACGTTAGTTTTAAAAAAAAGATCTATATATCTGTAGTATAAAAAATTAAAGTATCTATTAAGATAACTTAATTATCAGCCACATATATATTTCATTAACATAATAATTAGAAATTTTTTTATTTAATTATTTTAATGGGAGTATTTGTAATATTTATAATAAATTTCACCTTTATCAAAGAAAGTTAATAATTAAAGCACACGGTAAAAGTTTTATCGTATAATGTAGCATGCAGAATCAATTCAGCTCGTCGCAGTCATAAGTAAAATAAATGATATGGTTTTTATACTTGTAGCAATATATTAAATCAGAGGTCACCATGAATAAAAAAGGAATAAAAAGAGTTGGCGTTTTAACCAGTGGTGGTGATGCGCCAGGGATGAATGCTGCTATTCGTAGTGTCGTAAGAATGGGACTCTCTGAAGGATTAGAAGTTTATGGTGTTTATGACGGCTATATGGGTCTTTATGAAAATCGAATAAAAGAACTCAACCGTTTTAGTGTTTCTGATATTATTAACCGCGGTGGTACTTTCTTAGGCTCTGCTCGTTTTCCTGAATTTCGTGATAGTGAGAAGGTAAGAGCTCAAGCTATTGATAATATGAGAAAACATAATATTGATGCCTTGGTGGTCATTGGTGGAGATGGTTCTTATCGCGGAGCAAAGAGGATCACTGAAGCGGGCTTCCCTTGTATTGGCGTACCTGGAACAATTGATAATGATGTTGCTGGTACTGATTATACTATTGGTTATTTTACCGCTTTGGATACCATTGTTGAGGCAATTGATCGTTTACGTGATACTTCAACTTCCCATAAACGTATTTCGATAGTTGAAATAATGGGGCGCCACTGCGGTGATTTGACTTTATCCGCGGCTATTGCTGGAGGCTGTGAGTTTGTAGTATTGCCTGAAATACCTTTTGATAAGGAAGAGTTACTGACAGAAATTAAATCTGGCTTAGCAAGAGGTAAACGTCATGCGATTGTTGCTATTACTGAACATATTTACGATGTTAATGAATTGGCAAAATATATTGAAAAAGCAACGGGGCATGAAACACGTGCAACTGTTTTAGGTCATATTCAGCGAGGCGGTAGCCCAGTAGCGAGTGATCGTGTTTTGGCATCCCGTATGGGCGCTTACTCTATTCAGCTACTTTTGCAAGGCTATGGTGGCCGCTGTGTTGGTATTCAAAATGATAAACTGGTTCATCATGATATCATAGATGCAGTCGAAAATATGCAACGTAAGTTTAAGCAGGATTGGTTAGATACGGCGAAGAAACTTTATTAACTGTTTTGCTCAGGTTGTAATCGATAAAGTTGCGATATAAGCCTCATAAATTTATGAGGCTTATATGGTATTATTGTGTAATAGTTGTATTTTTAATTAACCATTGCTTTATTCGTTGTTTTTCATCATCATTAAGCCACATACCTAATTTAGTTCTACGCAAGATGGCATCATCTAACTCTGTAACCCATTCATTTTCGACTAAATAACGTAATTCAGCTTCATATAAATTGTGCCCAAAAGCTTCACCTAGATCAGATAACGATTGTGCTTGGTTTAAAATCAAACTGCTGTTACTACCGTAAGTGCGGGCATATCGCAAGGCAATTCCTTCTGGTAACCAGGGGTAGCGTTTACGTAATAACTGAGCATAACCGTCACGATCACAACCTTCGATATCACCACCAGGTAGTGTTGCGTCTTTAGTCCATGCTTTACCGGTATTAGGGTAGTAATGAGCTAATTTATCTATAGCATGTTCGGCAAGTTTACGATATGTGGTTAATTTACCACCAAAAACAGATAATAAAGGTGCTTTTCCTTGTTCATCATGGATATCGAGTGTGTAATCACGTGTAATGGCTTGAGGCGAATCAGATTCATCATCACATAATGGACGTACCCCAGAATAAGTCCAGACAATATCTTGCTGGGTTAACTGTTTTTTGAAATGATCGTTGTAAACTTTTAGTAAGTATTTAATTTCATTATTATCAATGTGAACATCTTTTGGATCACCTTGGTATTCGACATCGGTAGTACCTATAATAGAAAACTCGTCCATCCAAGGAATAACAAAGACAATACGGTGATCTTCATTTTGTAAAATATAAGCTTGTGATCCATCGTGTACACGAGGTACAACAATATGGCTACCTTTAATTAGTCGGATACCGTAAGGTGATTTTAATTGTAACCCTTCATCAAAGAAAGATTTAACCCAAGGTCCAGTTGCGTTTACTAATCCTTTTGCTTGCCAAGTTTCTTTTTTACCCGTACGTAGGTCTTCTGCTTCCACGACCCAGAGCCCGTTCTCACGCCAGGCTCTCGTCGCTTTAGTACGAGTTCGAACTTCACCTTTATGTCTAAGAACTTCTTGTGCATTGAGGACGACTAAGCGTGCATCATCTACCCAACAATCTGAATATTCAAAACCTTTTGTTAATTCTGATTTTAAGACAGAGTTTTTACCAAATTTTAGTCCTTTACTGCCAGGTAGACTGGTACGTTTACCTAGGTGATCATAAAGGAAAAGGCCAGCACGGATCATCCAGGCAGGGCGAAGGTGAGGTTGATGAGGGAGGCGAAAACGCATAGGGAAAGCGATATGGGGAGCAAGCTTAAGCAAAACTTCACGCTCGGCAAGCGCTTCACTAACTAAACGAAATTCATAATGTTCTAAATAGCGCAATCCGCCGTGGATCAGTTTGGAACTAGCTGAAGAAGTTGCGCTAGCAAGATCTTGAGCTTCTAGTAGTAATACTGATAATCCACGACCAGCAGCATCAGCGGCAATACCAGCACCATTTATACCACCACCTAGCACTATTAAATCTTTTATTTCCATGCGTCCCCCAATGTTCGAGATTGCTCAAGTATGTTCGTTTTCGCTCACGATTTTAATCAAATTAGATTCGAAAGCCAACTATTATTAAGCGGAAAAAACCATAAAATTGATGCCACTTATTGTTTGATGGAAAAATAGACCAAAATAGCAAACTAATTTAGAGAATGAGTATTAATTTGGAGAGAATATGGGCTTATAAAGAAGTATAGCTACAGAAATAGAGCAGGAAATAAGAAAATTTCCTGCGATAAGCGAATATTAGCATATCTCAAGGGTTACATTATGATACTCAATCATTTTTTCGATGTTTGCAGGAGGAGCTTGGTCAGTAAAAAGATAATCAATCATCTCCATACTGCCTAGGTTAACCATTGCATTGCGCCCAAATTTTGAGTGATCAGTGACCAGCATAACGCAACGAGAATTTTCAATAATTGCTTTTTTTGTTCGTACTTCATGGTAGTCGAACTCAAGTAATGAACCATCCTCATCGATACCACTGATACCTAAAATACCATAGTCCAGACGGAATTGAGATATAAAATCTAGGGTTGCTTCACCAACAATCCCGCCATCACGGCTACGAACTTCTCCTCCTGCTAAAATCAAACGAAAATCCTCTTTTGGCATAAGTAGGATTGCAACATTAAGATTATTCGTAACGATCCTTAAATTTTTATGATTCAGCAACGCATAGGCGACAGCTTCTGGTGTGGTACCGATATCGATAAATAGTGTCGCCCCATTAGGGATTTGGCGCGCAACATGTTGGGCAATTCGTTCTTTTTCATTCGACCACATCATTTTGCGATCATGGTAAGCCGTATTTACAGAACTTGAAGGAAGTGCGGCACCTCCGTGATGGCGTTGAATTTTATTTTTTTCTGCCAGTTCATTGAGATCACGACGAATAGTTTGTGGGCTGACATTGAAATATTCAACTAACTTTTCAGTACTTACATAGCCTTGAATACGGGCAAGTTCGATAATAGCATCATGGCGTTGAGTTTGTTTCACAAAAACCTCAAGTATCACTAAATATATTGGTCAAGTTTTGTATTATTTGGTTTATGTCTATTATCCCATAATCCCATTAATAAACCGATAATTAACCCGGCAGTGTGTGCTGTGTTAGCTATCTTCATGCCAAAAATATCAAAGTAACCAAGAAATAACCATAAAACAGCAAATATCATTAATCCTCGTGGAATAGAAATACCTTTTGCTGGGTGACGTTCACCGGTTAACCAAACGTAACCAATTAACGAAAAAACCACGCCAGAAAGACCACCAAAAGCTGAGCCACTAAATAGCGATTGCCCCCAATTACTAAAAAGAGCTGATACAATAGTAATGACAAATAGCTTACCTGTACCTAATTGGCGTTCTACCTGACTACCTAAATACCACCACCACATTAAATTAAACAAAATATGCATCAATGAAAAGTGCAGTAAAGCAGGGGTGAATATTCGCCAGATTTCAGTGTATTGAGTATTTGATGGCCAAGCAAGATAAGCCATTACGGTGTCATTACCAGAAATTAGCATCCAAATATAAATAAAAATAGTTAAAAAGAAAACGATAATGGTAAGTGGTCCAGATTGTTTTTTTAAATAATCGAAAGTGAGATAATTACGGTAGCCAAATTTTTTATCGACATGTCCAGTTTGCCAGCTTGCCGCCTGATAACGGGAGTTAAGAGGATCTTGCATAAATAGTTTTAGTTCTTGTTGTGCTTGTTCGAACTTATTTTCGTCCTGTAACCAGAGATCAAAGAATTTCCCCTGTGGCTCAGCGCGCATTTCAATAACAATGTTTTGCATTGCCATATAATCAATAAATGCTTGTGCTAACCTAGGATTTGCTATAGAAATTAGATGGATCATAGCCTGTTATATCGCTTAAGAGAGTGAATTGATGGTGTGTGGATATTCTCTCGACCATACTTCAAAACCACCGTTTATGCTATAAACAGTTTCGAAGCCCGTATTAACCAAATATTGTGCTGCTCCTTGGCTACTATGGCCATGGTAACACATTACCATTACTGGCGTATCAAAGTCAGTTTGGCTAATAAAGTTATTTAAGGACTCATTTGTAAGATGGTAAGCGCTGGTAATATGCGCTGAATGAAAACTTTGTGGGTCGCGAATGTCGACCATGATGCTGTTACCTGTTTGCCAAAGTTTATAGGCTTGTTCAACTGTAATTAATTGAAAATTATCCATAGTAATTCTGCGCTATATTATTTTATGTTTGGAAAAAAAGATACTCTCTATACTCTTAAAGAGTATCTATCTTTAGCAAAAATGGGTAATAATTTTAATAATAAGAGTGATCACCACGTTGATGTTCGGTTAAATCTTTTACGCCTTTCAATTCGTCTGGGAACATATTTAGCAATTGCTTTTCAATACCTTCTTTTAAGGTAATATCGACCATTGAACAGCCATTACAACCTCCACCAAATTGTAGAATGGCATATCCATCATCAGTGATTTCCATTAATGATACCTTTCCTCCATGGCCGGCTAACTGTGGATTAATTTGTGATTGAATAACATATTCAACTCGTTCCATCAGCGGGGCATCGTCAGCAACTTTTCGCATTTTAGCATTAGGTGCTTTTAGAGTAAGTTGAGAGCCTAATTGATCCGTTACGAAATCAATTTCAGCCTCTTCCAGAAAAGGTGCGCTAATCTCATCAACATAGGCTGAAAGTTTATCAAATTTAAGTTCAATATCAGTTGCTTCGATAGCATCAGGTGGACAATAAGAGACCCCACATTCCGCAGAAGGTGTGCCAGGATTGATAACAAATACGCGAATTTGTGTACCAGATTCTTGATTTGCCAATAGTTTGGCAAAATGAGCTTGTGCTGCTTCAGTAATATTAATCATAGTCAATGCTCAACTTTATCATTTTAGTATGTTTATCATACGCTCTTTTCATTACTTTCTACAAGGTTCTGCATATTGCCCAGGCTTGGACTGAATTTGCGCCAGCTTTAATGAGCAATTTAGCCACTTCATTCATTGTTGTACCTGTTGTAATTACATCGTCCAGTACAGCAATATGACGATCTTGAAACGATTTTTTTATCCTAAAAGCGTTACTAAGATTTTGTGTACGTTTTTTAGCAGAAAGTTGAGTTTGTGGTAGTGTAGCACGAGTGCGAGTAATTGAATTAGTCTGATATTGGCATCCTAGCCAATAAGCTAATTGTATGGCCATTAAACTGGCTTGATTAAATCCACGTTGCCAATGTTTACCATGATGAAGTGGTATTGCCATTATGATATCTGGTTTGCGCCAGCGTTGCTGACGATATCCTTGTTGCCAATAAAGTAGGAATAAGCGCGCAAGGATAAAAGCGATTTGAGGGATTTTTCCAAATTTGTACTGCTGTATTAGCTTACTTAATGGTGGTATATAGGCAGTAATGGCAACAAGATTGTGCCAATAGGGTGGAGTTTGTAAGCAGCGACCGCAAGTAAAGGTAAATTTTTCGACGGGTAAAGCACAGCGATAACAAACTTGTTTTAGATAAGGCAAATGTTTTAAACAGTAGTGACAAATGCCATGAAAGCGATATTTTAGTGTTTGGTGGCATAGCCAACAGTATCCAGCCATTGTTAACATAATGATATCCTTTTTTATACCTATAAAGAGAGAATAACTATGTCCACACTGTTTTGGCAGCAGTCCGGTAAAGGAAAACAAGATATTGTGCTATTGCACGGATGGGGATTAAATGCAGAAATTTGGCGTACAATTGAAGTGGAATGTGGCTCCCATTTTCGTATGCATCTTGTTGACTTACCTGGCTATGGTCGTAGTAATTTTTTCCCACCGATGTCATTACAACAAATGGCAGAAGTTATTTGGCAAAAGGCGCCTAAGCAAGCTATTTGGTTAGGTTGGTCGTTAGGCGGATTAATTGCCAACATCATTGCTCTTAACCATCAAGCTGAAATCGCGGGTTTAATAACAGTGGCTTCAACACCATGTTTTAGTCAGCAAGAAAACTGGCCAGGCATTAAACCGATGGTGCTTACAGGCTTTGAACAACAATTACAGGCTAATTTTCATCGTACAGTAGAACGTTTTCTGGCATTGCAAACATTGGGCACTAAAACAGCACATGAAGATATACGTTTATTAAAAACAGTGTTACTGAAACAGCCATTACCTTCCGTTGCTGTATTAAACGCAGGTTTAGAGATTTTGCGAACAACGGATCTACGGCAATCTTTATTAACGCTAAATAAGCCTTTTTTACGCATCTATGGTGATCTTGATGGTTTAGTGCCCAGAAAAGTCGTACCAATAATAGATGCATGGTTACCAAATTCGCCTTCGGTGGTAATAAAACATGCTGCCCATGCCCCGTTTATTTCTCATCCTAAGCAATTTATTCAATTGTTAGTGGATTTTTCTTGCCAATTGGAGCAGTGAATAAGAGGAGTTAAATAGAATTAAAAAAGTTATATAAGCTAAATAAAGTAAGCGATAATTTATTAAAAATTAGCGCTTACTTGCGTAAATCAGACAGAAGTTACTTGATAAATTTTTTAGGTTACACTTTTTTATTTCAGGGCATAGTTTACAACTATGACCCGTTAAACAAGATGATTGATCAATTTGTTCTAATTTTCCCATGGCGGTTAATTTATCTAACATAGCTTCAATCATAGGTAATGACGCAGAGAATTTCTGACTAATTTGGTAAGCATCCGTTCTACCATACAGTGCAACCATATCTCTAACTTGCAATAAACTGATCATCTAGCTCCTCCTAATGACATGAGCCACGTTCACGGTGGTTACATTTGTGAACATTATGATTAAGTTTAAGTGTTATGCGTTTACGTGAATGGCGTAATAATGTGATTATCAGTAGATTAAAGGCGACGAGCAAGCCAATAACCACGGCGCTATACTGTGGATGTTGTGAGAAAGTTGTTATTTGGTAGAACAAGGCAGAGACCGAATAAGCAACATTTAAGCCCCAAAGAATTGAAAACGTCATCCAGCTTCGATTTGTTTCGCGGGCAATGGCGCCTAATACAGAAATGCAAGGAACATAAAGTAGAACAAAGATTAGATAGCTATAGGCTGATAAAGTTGATCCGAATCGTGCTGCCATAGCGCCCATTGTACTGCTATCCATCTCACCATCCCCTTTACTTGCTTCAATAGGATTGGATAAGACACTTAAGCTGAATGTTTCTTTCAGGCTATCCCAAGTTTCATTAACGGCATCCTCTAATTCATCTAATAAATTAAATTGCTCGGCATCAAAAGGTGTTTGAGTAATATTTTCGGCGTTATACAGTGTATTCAATGTACCAATAACAACTTCTTTAGCTAACGCGCCTGTAATAAGCCCAACGGTTGCTTGCCAATTATCATCGTTGATACCGATAGGTTTCAGTAGCGGGGTAAGGGTTTTACTTACTGACGCTAATGCGGATTGGTTAATGTTATCAACAACTTTACCGGATAAAGAAAAACTATTAAGTGCCCCGATAATCATACTGGCAATAATAATTACTTTTCCTGCTCTTAACACAAAACCTTTCAGTCTTTGCCAGGTTTGTAACAGTAATGTTTTTAAGTGTGGTACATGGTAGACCGGTAATTCCATGATAAAAGGCGAAGATGCGCCCCGTGCAATAGTATATTTCAATAACAACCCGGTTAGGATCGCAATGACAATACCTAATAAATAAAGAGAAAAAACAATACTTGCTCCATTTTTGCCAAAAAAAGCAGCTGCAAAAACAGCAAAGATAGCTAATCTTGCGCCACAAGACATAAAAGGTGCCATCAAAATGGTGATTAATCGTTCGCGTGGAGTATCTAATGTCCGTGCTCCCATAATGGCAGGCACATTACAACCAAAACCGACTATCTAAGGAACAAAAGATTTACCAGGCAAACCTAGTGCTTGCATCAGTCTATCCATGACAAATGCCGTGCGTGCCATATAACCTGAGTCTTCCAATATAGAAAGGAATAAATACATTAAACCAATTTGGGGAACTAATGGTAATACCGTGTTAATACCGCCCCCAACCCCTTGGGCAAGGAAAACAGTCAGCCATTGTGGTAAATTAAAAGTATGACCAACCCATTGAATTCCATGAATGAAAATGGCTTCTGATCCACCTTCAAAGAGGGGTTGTAATGCACCACCGATATTGATAGCAAGTATAAACATTAAATACATGATAAAAAGAAATGTAGGCAACCCAAGCCAGCGATTAAGGACGAAATTATCAATAAATTGCGTTAAGCTATTAGGTTTTGCCGTTTCAGTATTAATGACCGCTTCGCAAAGGGTTGCAATAGTTTGATAGCGTGCATCAGCAATGATAAGTTCAGGTTCTTCAGCTTGTTGGGATTGCAAATGTGCTTTTATTTTACCTAATCTATTAGTGGAAATAGCGCTACGTTCGCGGCTATAGATATCACCTTCTAATATTTGTAGTGCTAACCAACGGCGCTGTTGATGACTGAATGTATTATGGTCGATAATTTGAGTTAATTTTTCCACTTCAGTGAGCAAAATATCGGGATAGTGGATGAGGGTTGAAATAAGATTATTGCTATGCTGATCGATCGCTTGTTTTAATTTGCTAATACCTTTTGCGCGAGTCGATACTAAGGGAATAACAGGGCAACCTAGGCGTGCCTGAAGTTCATCAATATTAATGTGAATATTTTGGTTTTCAGCAATATCCAACATGTTAAGCGCGACGAGACAAGGTACACCTAATTCAATAAGTTGTATTGTTAGATAAAGATTACGTTCGAGGTTAGCGGCATCGATAACATTGATCAGCATATCCGCTTCGCCACTCAGGATGAAATGACAAGCAATTTGTTCATCGAGTGAGGTTTGTTCTGAAATAGTGGTTAATGAATAGGTGCCAGGTAGGTCAACTAATTCAATATCATATTCCGAGGTTGCAAAGCGGCCAACCTTTCGCTCAACGGTGACACCAGCCCAATTTCCCACACGTTGGCGAGCGCCTGTTAATTGATTAAAGAGTGTCGTTTTACCGGCGTTAGGGTTGCCAATAAGGCCAATAGTTAATGATTTCATAGTTCTGGGGTCAGATGAGTAATAAGTAATAGGCTATTTAGTTAACATAAAAATATTTTTATACTACTTGGTTGCCGGCATCGTCTAAATTTAATAGTGCAAGATCTTTTTTTCTTACGATCAAGTTCATACGGCGAGTTTGGATTTGAATAGGATCACCAAGCGGCGCTATACGAATAACGTTAAAAAAAGATCCAGGTAACATGCCTAAAGAAAGTAACTTCTGGCGGTAAGCTGGATTTATTTCTGATGAAAATCCGACAATTTTGTATCGATGATTAGGAAGAATTGACATAGACACTTCCACTATAAAGCCAAAAAATAAAGATACCGTAAATAGGTACCAGACGAATAGCAAAATTAATAAGAAATATTATCATTATCACATTAATAATGATAATCATAATTATGTGCTACTCGTATTAATTTAGCGCTTTTTTTAAATGACAGCAATTGATATTGATCAATCGTTACTTTGAGAGTGAACTATTGGCAGCAAAATTAGCGTTAATTCATTATTTTTATTAAAAAAACGATTTTTTATAACAGAATAGGTAATAGCCTGATACTAGATCAAACTATTAGCTATATAAATATTGACTATTAGCGCTTTTTATTAAGTGCCGCCGCCAGCGCATCACCCATAACACTATTACCGAATAGTGTATTGCTTTGTTGGGATGTTTTGGTTGAACTGGCTGAGGGGACATTTCTGCCTGTTTGCTGCTTATTACGATGTTGTGGTGTATCTACTGTTTTCTCATCTAGGCGCATGGTCAGCGCAATTCGTTTACGGTTTAAATCAATATCAATGATTTTAACGGTGATAATATCACCTGCCTTGACTATGGAATGCGGATCTTTAATAAATTTATCAGACAAGGAGGAAATGTGTACCAGACCATCCTGGTGAACGCCAATATCGACAAACGCGCCAAAATTGGTCACATTGGTCACCGAACCTTCTAATATCATACCTACTTTGAGATCTTCCATTGTTTCAATGCCATCGACAAAGGTGGCTGTTTTAAATTCTGGTCGCGGGTCTCGTCCAGGCTTTTCTAATTGCTTTAAAATATCATTTACCGTCGGAATACCAAATTTATCAGTAGTAAACTGTTCTGGTTTGAGGTTATTGAGCACGCTAGTGTTACCCATGATCATTTTTAAGGGTTGCTTAGTGGTTAATAAAATTTTTTCTACGATTGGATAAGCTTCAGGATGAACTGTTGAGGCATCGAGAGGATTATTCCCTGCCATAATGCGTAAAAACCCCGCGCACTGCTCAAAAGCTTTTGTACCAAGACGCGTAACTTGTAATAGTTGTTTGCGGTCATTAAAGCGCCCGTGTTCGTTACGCCAATTAACAACATTTTGGGCAATTGTTTTACTTAGCCCTGCAACATGAGAAAGGAGAGCAACAGAGGCGGTATTTAGATCGACTCCGACTGCGTTTACACAATCTTCGACTACCGCTGCTAATTTTTTAGCGAGTAAAGTTTGGTTAACATCATGTTGGTATTGGCCAACACCAATTGATTTGGGATCAATTTTTACTAATTCAGCTAACGGGTCTTGTAAACGACGAGCAATAGAGACTGCACCACGTAAAGAGACATCGAGAGTGGGAAATTCTTGTGCCGCTAACTCAGAGGCTGAGTAAACTGAAGCGCCAGATTCACTAACGATCACTTTCTGTGCAGTAATATTTGGGTACTGTTTTTTAACTGCGGCGAAAAAGCGTTCCGTTTCACGCGAAGCAGTACCATTACCAATGGCCACCAAGGCAACTTTATATTTCTCACATAAGGATGCAATAGTTGCTGCAGATTTTGTTGCTTGACCGGTATGAGGATAAATCGTGTCGGTAGTAATGAGTTTGCCTGTCCCATCAACAATAGCAACTTTAACGCCCGTGCGTAAGCCAGGATCTAATCCCATGGTGGTATGCATACCGGCAGGCGCTGCCATTAAAAGGTCATGTAGATTACGTGCGAAAACATGGATCGCTTCTTCTTCTGCTTTTTCCCGTAAGGTAGCCATCAATTCTGTTTCAAGATGTAACAGAATTTTGACTCGCCATGTCCAACTGATAACAGCTCTTCGCCATTTATCTGCTGGTGCATTATTTAAATGTAAGCCAAAGTGTTGAGTAATAATTTCTTCACAATAACTTTCTTTTGGCGATGGTTCAAATTGTGGATCGGCATTAAGTGATAATTGTAAAATGCCACCGTTACGGCCACGAAACATGGCAAGCGCTCGGTGGGAAGGGATATGCGCAATAAGCTCATGGTGATCAAAATAATCGCTAAATTTTGTTCCTACTGTTTCTTTGCCTTCGATTACTTTGGCTGTTAAGTGGGCATTTTTCCACAAATAATTACGAATTTTGCTAAGTAAATTTGCATCTTCAGCGAAGCGTTCCATTAGAATATAGCGGGCACCATCAAGTGCAGCTTTAGTGTCATTAATATTTTTTTGTGGATCAATAAAGGTTTCGGCTATCTGTTCCGGTATATGTTGGGGCTCATTCCATAATCGCTCCGCCAGAGGCGCTAAGCCAGCTTCAATTGCTATTTGGCCTCGGGTACGACGTTTGGGCTTATAAGGTAAATAGAGATCTTCAAGCTCAGTTTTATTAAATGTGTTATTAATCGCTTCAGCAAGTTCAGCGGTAAGCTTTCCTTGTTCATTAATCGATTTTAGAATAGTTTGGCGGCGTTCGTTTAATTCACGTAAGTAACTTAAACGCGTTTCAAGTTTACGCAGTTGATTATCATCGAGCCCGCCTGTGACTTCTTTACGATAGCGGGCAATAAAGGGAACGGTATTTCCTTCATCGAGTAATGTAATAGCTGAAAGTACTTGCGCTGGTGTGGTGTCTAATTCATGTGCAATAATTTTGCTTAAGGATTTATTCATCATTTTAGTTTCTTCAATACTTAAATAGGACGCAATTATCTGCTTATGTGCACATTTATACGTGTTGAAAACAATAATTTCCAGTTAACATTATATTTGGATATTAGAACCTGATGTAGTCAACGAAAACTTTTTTTTGAATTATATATAGTAATTAGTTTAAATTAAGGTTAATCATACTGAGTTTTTATTGTGAAAAATAATTATATTACTCGTGAAGGCTGGAACAATCTTGAAAAAGAGTTGAAGTTTCTTTGGCGAGAGGAGCGACCAAAAGTCACCCAAGCTGTATCAGAGGCAGCGGCACTTGGTGATCGCTCAGAGAATGCGGAGTATATTTATGGTAAAAAGCGATTACGAGAAATTGATCGACGTATTCGATTTTTATCTAAACGTCTTGAAGTATTAAAGATAGTTGATCCCGATCCTCGTCAGGAAGGTAGAGTTAATTTTGGTGCTTGGGTAAAACTACAAGATGAAAATGGTGTTATTAAAGTTTTTCGCTTAGTTGGACCTGATGAATTTAATCCGATTAAAAAATGGATTTCTATTAATTCACCTGTGGCAAGGGAATTATTAGGTAAACAAATTGATGATGAAGTTACGGTGAATACGCCAAATGGTATTATTACTTACTGGATACTGGAAATTAATTATCAAGGGATTGAGTTGTAAATGATATAAAATTAAAAAGATCAATTAAATGTAAATATTAATCTGAAAAAGACTAATAGAAATTAGTTATATTATTATATGGCCTTATTTGTTATTAAGGCACTATGTATAGGGATCTTAAAAATATTTATGGAGTCAAAAAAATGCAAGAAAATTATAAAATTCTTGTTGTGGATGATGATATGCGTTTGCGCTCTTTACTGGAGCGTTATTTAACTGAACAAGGTTTTCAGGTACGTAGTACTGCTAATGCGGAGCAAATGGATCGTATTTTGACTCGTGAATCTATTCATTTGATTGTACTAGATTTGATGTTACCTGGAGAAGATGGCTTATCCATTTGCCGTCGTTTAAGAAGTCAAAATAATCCTATTCCTATTATTATGGTAACAGCAAAAGGTGAAGAGGTAGATAGGATTGTTGGATTAGAAATTGGGGCGGATGATTATATACCAAAGCCATTTAATCCTAGAGAATTATTGGCTCGTATTCGTGCCGTTTTACGACGTCAGGCAAATGAGCTGCCGGGTGCACCGGCCCAGGATGAGGCGGTAATTCGGTTTGGTAAATTCAAATTAAATCTAGGAACAAGGGAAATGTTTCAAGATGATGAGTCTATGCCATTAACTAGTGGTGAGTTTGCTGTTTTAAAAGTATTGGTCTCTTATCCACGTGAGCCTCTGTCTCGTGACAAACTGATGAGTCTTGCTCGTGGGCGTGAATATAGTGCCATGGAGCGTTCGATAGATGTGCAGATTTCACGTCTACGTCGAATGATTGAGGATGATCCTACTCACCCACGTTATATTCAAACGGTTTGGGGATTGGGTTATGTATTTGTGCCGGATGGTAGTAAAGCATGAAACGATTGCGTTTTTCCAGACGTAACACGTTTTCTCGTTCATTATTTGTTATTGTTACTTTACTGTTTGCTAGTTTAGTCACCAGCTATTTGGTTGTGCTTAATTTTGTTGTGATGCCAAGTCTTCAGCAGCTCAATAAAGTCTTAGCCTATGAAGTGCATACGTTATTAACAGAGAAAATCGAATTACAAGATGGAAATGCAATTTTGATGCCTCCATCATTTAAGAAGAAAATCTATAAGGAGTTGGGTATTAATTTTTATACCAAGTCACTTGCTATGGAGAAAGGCTTACGTTGGGCGAGACATTACGAGGAATTAAGCCAACAGATGGCGGAATATATGGGTGGCAAGGCGGATGTTCGTCTTGAAATCGCCAAAGAGCATCCTTTTTTATGGTTAAATTCTTATCTTGCCCCAAATGTATGGATACGATTGCCTTTAACTGAAATAGGACAGAATCAGTTCGCCGTTGTATTTCGTTATACCCTGGCTATTTTTTTAACCATTTTTGCTATTACATGGCTTTATATACGCTATCAAAGTAGGCCATTATTTGTGTTAGAAAATTATGCTAAGCAAATGGGAAAAGGTGTCATGGTTCCTGCAATCAAGGAAGAAGGTTCATTAGAAATACGTTATGTCATCCGCGCTTTTAATCGTATGTCATCTGGGATAAAAATGCTGGAAAATGATAGAACGATATTAATGGCAGGGGTGAGCCATGACTTGAGAACGCCGTTAACACGGATTCGGTTAGCGACAGAAATGATGAATGAAAAGGATCAATATCTCGCAGAATCAATTAACAAAGATATTGAAGAGTGTGATGCTATTATTGAGCAATTCATGGACTATATACGTACAGGTCGGGAAATGAATATGGAGTTTTGTGACTTGAACAAAGTCCTACTTGAAGCTGTTAATGCTGAGAGTAGTTTTCTGCCTAATATTGAGACACAAATTAGTTCAACACCAATTATTATTAATGCTAATGTAATTGCTATTAAACGAGCAGTAACCAATATGCTGGTTAACGCTTTTCGCTATGGCAATGGTTGGGTAAAAGTCAGTAGTGGTGTAATAAAAGATCATGCCTGGTTTCAGGTTGAGGATGATGGTGCAGGAATTAAAAAAGAGAGTATTCAACATCTTTTTCAACCTTTTGTGCAAGGCGAAAGAGCAAGAAGTAATGGCGGTACAGGATTAGGATTAGCAATTATTCGCCGAATTATTGATGCTCATGATGGTGAAATTATTATAGATAAAAGTAAACGAGGAGGATTATCTATACGGGCAACTTTACCATTAATGGAAAAATAAAAATTTAAATTTTTATTTAGCCGTAATTTAACTGAAAATTTTATCATATTTTATGAAATCATATAATTCTTTGATTTTAAAAATTTATTATATCTATTTATAAGGCTATATTTTTAAATAAATTGGTTATTAATTTAACAGTCATAAAACTATCATAAATAATACATCTTTCTGTCATCTAACTAATCTATTTTCTCCTCGTATTTTTTTAACTCGCTACAATTAACAGAGTAACTTGTTTCTCTTTCATCCCAAATAGGAGGGATTATGAAATTGATACGTTCTATCATCGTTAATGTCATAACCATAATTTCTTTGACAACAATGTCAGCTTATGCGGCAACTAGCCTAACTGGAGCTGGCGCCACATTTCCTGCACCGGTTTATGCAAAATGGGCGGATAGCTACCAAAAACAAACGGGTGATCAGATTAACTACCAGGGGATTGGTTCATCCGGTGGGATAAAACAGATTATAGCTAAAACAGTTGATTTTGGTGCCTCTGATGCGCCTTTAAATGATGAAAAACTTCATCAAGCCGATCTTATTCAATTTCCAACTGTGATTGGCGGCGTTGTTCCAACGGTCAATATTGCCGGTATTGAATCTGGACAATTGATATTAGATGGCAAAACATTGGCTAACATTTATCTAGGTGTCATTAAAAAATGGAATGACCCGAAAATTATTGAATTAAATCAGGGCTTAAAATTACCAGCACAAAATATTACCGTGGTTAGACGTGCTGATGGCTCAGGAACGACTTTTGTTTTTACTAGTTATCTTGCCAAAGTGAATGCTGATTGGAAAAATAAGATAGGTACAGGTTCTACCGTAAGGTGGCCAACTGGCATTGCTGGAAAAGGTAATGAAGGGGTTGCTGCCTTTGTTCAACGTCTACCTGGCGCAATCGGTTATGTAGAATATGCCTATGCTAAACAGAATAAATTAGCGTATACCAAATTAATTTCTGCCGATGGAGAAGCGGTTGCACCAACTGCAAATAGTTTTAGCGCCGCTGCTAAAAAGGCTGATTGGACTAAAACGTTTGCGCAAGATCTTACCAATCAAGCGGGAAAAAATGTATGGCCAATTACTTCCGCAACTTTTATCTTATTACATAAAAAACAGAAAAATATTAAGAAGGGAAAAGCCATATTAGCATTCTTTGATTGGGCATATGACAAAGGAGCTGATCAGGCTAAGGCTTTGGATTATGCGACATTGCCGAATGAAGTTGTGGCACATATTCGGGCAGCATGGAAAAGTAATATAAAGGATGCTAATGGTAATCCTATATACTGAATTGAGTGTGACATCAGCAGAAAGTAAAAATCGCGCTCTAATATAAATGAATGATTATCCCCTTATTATATAAGGGGATTAAAATGAGAAAAAATAATGGCTGAGAAATTAACGACATATAAAGCGCCGGGGAAAAAAGGTGATCTTATTTTTGGTGCTCTCGTTAAGTTAGCTGCATTAATTACACTATTAATGCTAAGTGGAATTATTATTTCTTTGATTATTGCATCGTGGCCGAGTATTGAAAAATTTGGTTTTTCTTTTCTTTGGTCAAAGGTTTGGGATGTCCCTGCTCAGGAATTTGGGGCATTAGTGACCATTTATGGCACGGTAGTAACGTCATTAATTGCCTTGATCATTGCGGTACCGGTCAGTTTTGGCATTGCGCTATTCTTAACAGAATTATCACCAAATTGGTTAAAGCGACCGCTAGGAATTGCGATTGAACTATTGGCGGCCATCCCAAGTATTGTTTATGGCATGTGGGGATTGTTTGTTTTTGCGCCGCTATTTGCCACTTATTTTCAAGAGCCTGTTGCTAACGTTTTGGCCGGAATACCAATTATAGGTGAATTATTTTCAGGCCCGGCTTTAGGTATCGGTATCTTAGCTGCCGGCGTGATCCTGGCAATTATGATTATTCCTTATATTGCTTCAGTAATGCGAGATGTTTTCGAGCAGACGCCAGTTATGATGAAAGAATCCGCTTATGGTATTGGCTGTACGACTTGGGAAGTTATCTGGCATATCGTATTGCCTTATACGCGTAATGGCGTAATAGGTGGTGTAATGTTAGGGTTAGGACGAGCTTTAGGGGAAACGATGGCAGTCACTTTCATTATTGGTAATACTTATCAGTTAGATAGTTTTTCACTTTTTATGCCAGGAAATAGCATTACTTCCACGTTGGCAAATGAGTTTGCTGAAGCTGAAAGTGGATTACATACTGCTGCATTAATGGAGTTAGGCTTAATTTTATTTGTTATCACCTTTATCGTGCTTGCATTTTCTAAATTGATGATTATGCGTTTGGCCAAAAATGAAGGGCGCTAACATGTTGACGACAGATACAACAAAAACTATCGATATTAAACAACGTCAACGCCGTCAGGCATGGCGAAGACAAAAAAATCGGATTGCACTATTGCTCTCGATGATCACAATGGCATTTGGTCTGTTTTGGTTAATTTGGATCTTATTTACAACTTTAACCAAAGGAGTAGAAGGCATGTCCTGGAATTTATTTACTGAAATGACGCCGCCGCCAAATTCTACCGGTGGGGGATTAGCCAATGCTATTGTAGGTAGTGGTTTGTTGATTTTATGGGCAACGGTGCTAGGCACACCACTTGGCATTATGGCTGGTATTTATTTAGCCGAATATGGGCGTCGTTCTTGGCTGGCGGAAATTATTCGTTTCATTAATGATATTTTGCTTTCTGCGCCATCAATTGTGGTTGGATTATTCGTTTATATGATTGTTGTTACCAGAATGCAGCATTTTTCTGGTTGGGCTGGTGTTATTGCTCTGGCATTGTTACAGATCCCAATTGTTATTCGAACCACGGAAAATATGCTAAAACTTGTGCCAGATAATTTGCGTGAGGCGGCTTATGCTTTAGGCGCACCAAAATGGAAAATGATTTTATCCATTACCTTAAAAGCGTCTGTCTCAGGAATTATTACCGGAGTATTACTTGCCATTGCGAGAATTGCCGGTGAAACAGCGCCTTTATTGTTTACTTCACTTTCTAATCAATTCTGGAGTACCGACCTCAGCGAACCGATTGCTAATCTTCCAGTAACCATATTTAAATTTGCAATGAGTCCATTTTCAGAATGGCAGCAATTAGCTTGGGCAGGTGTTTTATTGATCACTTTATGTGTATTGTTAATCAATATTTTAGCGCGTGTATTATTTGCCAAGAAAAAATATTAGTTCTTTAGTAATAGATGACAAATTTAAGAGATTAATTGATGATTAAAGTAAACGATAGGGTAGGAAGTAAAATTCAAGTTCGTGACTTGAACTTCTACTATGGTAAATTTCATGCGCTAAAAAACATTTCGTTAAATATTGCAGAGAATAAAGTCACGGCTTTTATTGGCCCTTCAGGCTGTGGTAAATCTACCCTTTTACGTACATTTAATAAGATGTATGAACTCTACACTGAACAGCATGCAGAAGGTGAAATTTTGCTGGATGGCACCAATATTTTGACCGATGAACAAGATATTGCCTTATTGCGCGCCAGAGTAGGTATGGTTTTTCAAAAACCTACGCCATTTCCGATGTCAATCTATGACAATATTGCTTTTGGAGTGCGTTTATTTGAGAAACTTTCTCGCGTTGAAATGGATGAACGTGTTCAATGGGCGTTAACTAAAGCCGCCCTTTGGGATGAAACGAAAGATAAACTTTCGCATAGTGGCTATAGTTTATCAGGCGGCCAGCAGCAGCGGTTGTGTATTGCTCGTGGTATTGCGATCCGGCCAGAAATCTTGTTATTAGATGAGCCTTGTTCAGCACTTGATCCTATCTCAACAGGACGCATTGAAGAGTTAATAAGTGAACTGAAATCTGAGTATACCGTGGTAATGGTTACTCATAATATGCAGCAGGCAGCACGTTGCTCCGACTACACAGCATTTATGTATTTAGGTGAATTGATGGAATTTAATGATACAGATACTTTGTTTACTACACCTACAGTAAAACAGACTGAAGATTATATTACTGGCCGCTACGGTTGATATAGGGTACTACCATGGATAATTTAAATTACAACAGACATATTTCCGGCCAGTTTAATGCTGAGTTGGAGCATATTCGTACTGAATTAATGAAAATGGGTGGATTGGTAGAAGAACAACTAAAAAATGCCATTGAAGCTTTACATAACCAAGATCAGGATTTGGCAAAAAAAGTGATAGAGGACGATCAAAAAGTCAATATGATGGAGGTGGCGATTGATGAGGCATGTGTGCGCATTATTGCTAAGCGGCAGCCTACTGCCAGTGATTTACGTTTAATTATGGCAATTTCGAAAACCATTGCAGAACTTGAACGGATTGGTGATGTGGCTGATAAGATTTGTGAGGTTGCATTGGAGAAGTTTTCTGAGCAACATCAATCGCTTCTTGTCAGTCTGGAAGCGCTAGGTGGACATACTATTCAAATGTTACATAATGTGTTGGATGCGTTTGCTCGGATGGATTTGGATGCAGCAATTGGGGTTTATCTGGAAGATAAAAAAGTTGATGAAGAGTATGAAGGTATTGTTCGCCAACTCATGACTTATATGATGGAAGATCCTCGCACCATACCTAGTGTATTAACAGCGCTGTTTTGCGCGCGTTCTATTGAGCGAATAGGTGATCGGTGCCAAAATATTTGTGAATTTATTTTCTATTATTCAAAAGGGCAAGATTTTCGTCACTTAGGTGGGGATTTTGTGGAAAAAATGTTGACTAAGGGTAGTCATTAACAGACCGTTTGCAGTAAATCATTCAATGATTATTTTCAGCTTATGGTTATTCTGTTTTGGAATAAATATAGACTTTTATATTATTTCCTGTTCTAACAGTGAATTGATAATTTGATTTGAATAAATATACAAAAATTGACAGTAAAGGGTAATAGTGAAATGAAATCCAATCTTATTGCAACTTTATTATCTGTCTCATTAGCCTTGGTCTCAGGGCTGGCGATAGCAGATAAATTGGAAAGTATCAAAAAATCTGGTGTGATCAGTATTGCTGTTTTTGATAGTAATCCACCTTTTGGTTTTATTGATGCTAAAACTAAAAAATTGGTGGGTTATGACATTGATATTGCTGAAGCGATTGCTAATGATTTTGGTGTTAAATTAGTATTACGTCCTACTAATCCAGCCAATCGAATACCTCTATTAACAGGAGGTAAGGTGGATCTGATTGGTGCTAACTTTACTATTACCAATGAACGCGCTAAACAAGTTGATTTTTCAATTCCTGATTTTGCCACTGGACAGAAGTTTATCGCACGTATTAAGGTATTAAAAACGGCTGATGACATTATTCCTTTACGTATCGGCGCGGATAAAGGAACAGTGCAGGAAATCACCCTACGTGAACGCTATCCTAATACTAAAGTAATATCTTACGATGATACGCCGCTTGCTTTTGCTGCATTACGAAATGGCAATGTACAAGCTATAACTCAAGATGACGCCAAACTTGTTGGTTTATTGGGGAATTTACCGGCCAAAGTGAAAGCAGATTATGAGATCTCACCTTTTAGTCTTACGCGTGAATATCAGGCATTAGCAGCCGCTAAAGGTGAAACGAATTTAATCAATGCAGTAAATAATACTTTATTAAAATTAGAAAAAAGTGGTCAGGCAGAAATAATTTATAATCGTTGGTTTGGCCCAGATACTAAAGCAGCACTACCACGTGGTGATTTTAAATTTGCACCATTAGAAAAATAAATAATATTATTTTTATAAAAATACCTAAATGAGTCCCTTTATCATAAATAGGTTATATCAATGTTTGAATACTTTTTCTCTACCCAGCTATTAGCACCCGAGTATCTTTATTGGATTTGGCAGGGCTTAGTCATTACTATTTGGATCTCGTTTTGTGCCATAGTTTTCTCATCCCTGTTAGGATTTGTTGTCGTTGCTGCTAGAGATAGCCAGGTCATTTTTTTGCGTTGGTTGGCAATGATTTATATCTCACTATTTCGTAATACCCCATTATTAATACAGCTTTTTTTTTGGTACTTCGCTGTTGGAGGAATATTACCGGAATCAGTTATGCAATGGCTAAATACACCACATCAGCTCACTATTCTCGGTATTCAGCTAGCATGGCCATCATTTGAGTTTTTGGCCGGTGTGATTGGGTTAATCCTCTACTCTACTCCTTTTATTGCTGAAGAAATAAGAGCTGGTATTTATGGTGTAAGACAAGGGCAAAAATTTGCTGCCTTAGCATTAGGTTTATCAGGCTGGCAAGCCATGCGTTATGTTGTTTTGCCCCAAGCGTTAAAAATCGCAATGCCGCCTTTGTTGGGACAGTATATGAATATCGTGAAAAATTCTTCCCTGACCATGGCAATTGGTGTTGCTGAACTTTCTTATGTTTCTCGTCAGATTGAAAGTCAAAGTTTACAAACCTTTGCAGCATTTGGCGTGGCGACAATCCTTTATATCGCCATTATTGCTGTGATGGAAGCCTGGGGACAATGGCGTCAGCAACGTCTATTAATTAAGGGACATTAGTATGAATTTTGCAGTCATTGCCGACAATTGGCGCTATCTGTTATTTGGTACATTTCCTGATGGCCCTTTAGAAGGCGCAGCATTGACACTGTTAATAAGTTTATTAGCAGGAGGTATCTCTATTTTTCTTGGTATTGCTGGTGGAATTGCATTAGCGATGTTAAAAGGTTGGTGGTCAAATTTGCTGGCAGCTGTATTAGGTTTTTTCCGTGCTATACCTGTCATCATGTTAATTTTCTGGAGTTACTTTCTATTACCTATTTTATTAGGCACGGATATTCCTGAACTGGCGACTGTAGTTTGTGCATTAGCTTTGATCGCGTCAGCTTATTTGGCACATGGAGTGAAAGCAGGTATTTTGGCTATTGGCCAAGGACAGTGGCAAGCCGGAATGTCGTTAGGTTTTACTCGTTGGGCGGTATTATGGCATATTATACTGCCGCAAGCGTTACGGATGATGATCCCCTCATTTATTAATCAATGGATTGCATTAATTAAAGATACTTCATTGGCTTATATTGTCGGAGTGGCAGAACTATCATTTTTAGCAACTCAAGTGAATAATCGAGAAATGATTTATCCAATGGAGGTTTTTCTATTTGTTGCTCTAATCTATTTTATTATGTGTTTTTCACTTGAGATGATCGCAAACCAATTCTTACTTCGTTTAGAAAAAAATCGGTCGTCACTGGCTCTATTGTCTGGCAAGCAACTAAAACAGTTGGCTTGCCTCTAATATCCACTATTTTATGTTGTGGCTCATTCAGAATAGATGAAAGCTTGGCCACCAGGGGTGATTTATTTGTTGGAGTTTCTGCTACCCTCTTTTGATTCGGCTAAGCTTTATTTTCAGAGTGATTATTGAGTTGAATACTCATTCGCATCATTATGTCAGATAATTGTTTTTCTTTTTTCTATTTTATAATTAACTAATTGAATTAGTTTTATTGTAGGATAGAGCAAAAACCCTTTTTTTATTAGGCTATGTATATGAACAAAACAGATCCGATCAGACAACAGAGTCTGCTTCAGCGCATGTTTAAATTACAAGAACATGGCACCACAGTTCGAACAGAAATCATCGCCGGATTGACGACGTTTTTGACAATGGTTTATATCGTTTTTGTTAATCCGCAAATTCTATCAATGGCAGGAATGGATATTAAAGCTGTTTTTGTCACTACCTGTCTAGTTGCGGCATTAGGTAGTATTATGATGGGGATCGTGGCCAATTTACCGGTAGCTGTGGCTCCTGCGATGGGATTAAATGCCTTTTTTGCTTTTGTCGTTGTTGGTGCTATGGGGTATTCCTGGCAAGTGGCAATGGGTGCAATCTTCTGGGGAGCTGTTGGTTTATTTCTCTTAACGCTTTTTCATATTCGTTACTGGATTATTGCGCATATCCCCTTAAGCTTACGGGTTGGTATCACTAGCGGTATTGGTTTATTTATTGCCCTGATGGGATTGAAAAATGCGGGCATTATTGTTGCTAATCCGGATACCCTAGTAGCAATTGGTAATTTTTCCCAATCTAATGTGTTATTGGGGATCTTAGGATTTTTTATCATTGCCGTGTTAGCCGCTCGTCATATTCATGCTGCAGTCCTTGTATCTATTGTGATCACCACGATTATTGGCATGATTATTGGGGATGTCCAATATAATGGTTTTTTTGCGTTACCACCTAGCATCATGACGGTTGTAGGACATGTCGATATGATTGGCTCATTAGATATTGCTTTGTCTGGTGTTATTTTCTCTTTCATGCTAATTAATCTTTTTGATTCTTCCGGAACTTTAATCGGTGTTACCGATAAAGCGGGTTTAGCTGATAAGACGGGTAAATTCCCACAGATGAAACAAGCGCTTTATGTTGATAGTTTAAGCTCAGTCGCGGGTAGCGCAATGGGAACATCTTCAGTCACCGCCTATATTGAAAGTAGTTCTGGGGTAGCGATAGGTGGACGTACAGGATTAACCGCGATTGTGGTTGGCTTGCTATTTTTATTAACCATTTTTATTTCACCGTTAGCTAGTATGGTGCCCGCATATGCGACAGCTGGCGCACTAATTTATGTTGGTGTTTTGATGACATCAAGTCTAACGCGTGTTAAGTGGCATGATTTAACCGAGTCAGTGCCCGCTTTTATCACAGCTGTTATGATGCCTTTTAGTTTTTCAATCACTGAAGGTATCGCATTAGGTTTTATTGCTTATTGTGTAATGAAAATAGGGACAGGACGCTGGCGTGAGATTGGTTCGGCAGTCGTTATTGTGGCGCTATTATTCATTGCAAAAATTATTTTGGTTGATGCTTAATAGCATTAATACATTAACTAAATAATGAATTTATTTAAATCACTTCGATAACAATTTTATCAAATTTTTTATTTATTCTAATTTTACTGTAGCTAGTATAAGTCATCTATATATCATATTATTGTGTTAAATAGAGTATTGAAAATCCGCAATGAGAGAAAATTAGTTATGTCTGGGCACAAGAAAAAACCTGCTGTAAAAGCAGCAAATAAAATGAAAAAAAATCGTGAATCGCTAAATTTAGCCAGTCGTGAACGAAAAAAACAGAAAAAAAAGCGTGGCCACGTAGCAGGTAGCCGTTATCAAAATAGAACTGACGCCCAAAATAACAATTGTTTGTTGATGGAGAAAGATCCTCGTATAGGCAGTAAGAAACCGATAGCACTAGTGATTGATGCTAAAGAAGAAAAAGATTTAAATATCACCAAGCCAAAAACAAACAAGATAGAAAAATCAATATTATCACCAGAAGAAGAGTTGGCATTATTGGAAAATGATGAACGTTTAGCCACGTTATTAACTCATCTTGAAGAAGGTAAAACATTAGCTAAAGAGGAAATGGCTTATGTGGATAAACAACTGGAGCGAATTGATTGCTTGTTGAAAATAGTTGGTATTGAGCTTGATGACGAAGAAGAAGATGATAAATCGGATGACATTATGCGGCTTTTGAAAGGGAAGTAAGCATTGTTTATTCCATAATTATTTAATCGTAAAAATGTGTGTTATTACCTTATAAAATAGTAATATTGGCTGCTGTTAAATCATAAATAACTTATCAGTCACTATTTTTGCTGAATGTATTATTTACAGCAAATTAAGATAATTTTTTTATCGCTTAAGATGGTAGTAATAAATAGAGTAATGTGAGTTTGGCTATAAGACAGGAGATAGCCATATTGAAGGATAAAAAAATGTCAGAGCAGAGTATTATTTGGGATCTTTCCCTCATTCAAAAATATAACTATGCTGGGCCTAGGTATACCTCTTATCCTACTGCGTTAGAATTTAACCACAATTATAGTGATAGTGATTTTGCTATTGCCGCTAGTCGCTATCCTGACAGACCACTGTCTCTTTATGTACATATTCCGTTTTGTCATAAGCTGTGTTATTTCTGTGGTTGTAATAAGCTGGTGACTCGCCATAAACATAAAGCAGATAACTATCTGCTGGTTTTAGAAAAAGAGATCATAAAACAAGCGAGATTATTTACCAACCGAACTGTGATCCAAATGCATTGGGGAGGGGGAACACCAACTTATTTGGATAAATCCCAGCTCAGTCAACTAATGGCAATGTTAAAATCACACTTTGATTTTGCCGCTGATGCCGAAATATCAATTGAAATTGATCCGCGAGAAATAGAATTGCATGTTATTGATCATTTGCGGTGTGAGGGTTTTAACCGCCTGAGTATGGGCGTGCAGGATTTTAATAAACAGGTACAACATTTAGTTAACCGTCAGCAGGATGAAGCGTTTATTTTTGCTTTGATGCAACGTGCACGTGAGGTGGGGTTTAACTCTACCAGTATTGATTTAATTTATGGTTTACCTAAACAGACAGCGGAAACTTTTGCTTTTACTCTAGAGCGAGTATTGGCACTTTCGCCTGATCGTTTAAGTGTCTTTAATTATGCCCATATGCCTCATCTCTTTGCTGCACAACGCAAAATTAAAACCCAGGATCTACCGACAGCAGAACAAAAACTGACTATTTTACAGCAAACGATTTTCACCTTGACACAAAATGGTTACCAATTTATTGGTATGGATCATTTTGCTAAACCTAACGACGAATTGGCTATTGCACAACGTAATGGCGTCTTGCATCGTAATTTTCAGGGCTATACTACCCAGCAAAACTGTGATCTACTGGGATTGGGCGTATCAGCAATTAGCATGTTAGGTGACCATTATGCGCAAAATCAAAAAGATTTAAGCGCTTACTATCAGGCCATTGAAAATCATCAGCATGCATTATGCAAAGGTTTATCCTTAACACAGGATGATTGTATTCGGCGTGATGTGATCAAAACTTTAATCTGTAATTTCCAGCTGGTTTATAGTGATATTGAAGATCGCTATCAAATTGATTTCAAGGATTATTTTTTTGCAGATTTACAGTTATTACAACCGATGATAGCAGATGGCTTAGTGATTGTTGGTCAAAGAGAACTACAAATTACTGCTAAAGGCCGATTACTGATCCGAAATATATGTATGTGTTTTGATATTTATTTGCGCAACCAAATGCGTCAACGTCAATTTTCACGAGTGATTTAGCAGGTTAAAGGGGATAGCATAGTTGTATATTGCCGCTCTTTTTTACTAAGACATACCAAATTCTTTCAACTTACGAGTAAGAGTATTTCTCCCCCAGCCGAGTAAACGAGCAGCCTCTTGTTTATGACCTTTGGTATAGGTTAAAGCACATTCAAGCATGGTACGTTCAATCTGCGGCAAAACTTCCTGTAGTAAATGGTGTTTATTATTTTCGAGCGCGGTTTTTGTCCAATTAGCCAACGGATCAAGCCATTTTTTGTTATTTGTCGCTAGTGTCTTTTTAGGTGAATAAAGAAATTGTTGATTTTGTTGCAAATCACTTGGCAGATCTTGCGGCAATATCTCTTGGCTGGAAGACATCACGGTAAGCCAGCGACAGACATTTTCTAACTGGCGCACATTACCTGACCAAGGTAAAGACATTAAGATGGTTTCGGTCTGTGGCGCCAAAATCTTGCTTTCCACACCAAGTTGTTGCGCTGTCTGGTGGAGGAAATGGCGGGCTAAAAGCGGAATATCTTCAGACCGTTCACGCAATGGTGGAAGAGGAATGCGGATGACATTGAGGCGATGAAAAAGATCTTCTCTAAATTTGCCTTCTTGTACTAATTGTTCGAGACATTGATGGGTTGCCGCAATAATACGGACATCAACTTTAATGGGTGTATAACCACCAACCCGATAAAATTGTCCTTCAGCCAATACGCGTAACAGGCGCGTTTGAATATCAAGTGGCATATCACCAATTTCATCGAGAAAAAGTGAACCGCCATGCGCTTGTTCGAAGCGTCCCTGTCTGACCTGACTGGCACCCGTAAAAGCGCCTTTTTCATGACCAAATAACTCAGACTCAATCAGTTCTTTAGGAATAGCCGCCATATTTAGTGCAATAAATGGCCCAGCTGCTTTAGGGCTATGACGATGAAGCGCATCCGCAATTAACTCTTTACCAGTGCCAGACTCACCATTAATAAGTACACTAATCGAGGAGCGAGATAAACGACCAATAATTCGATAAACTTCCTGCATGGCCGGTGCTTCACCAATAATTTTGCTGACACTCGCCATCGGAGAAGTATTTGATCCAGTATTCGGTTGTTGATTGCGATAATAATTAAGTGCGCGTTTAACCAACGATATCGTTTCGTCAATATCGAAAGGTTTTGGCAAGTAATCAAAAGCACCTTGTTGATAGGCATTAACTGCCGTATTGAGATCTGAATGGGCGGTCATAATAATAATCGGTAATTTAGGATGGCTTTGTTTTAGGCGTGTCAGTAGTGTTAACCCATCGTTATCTGGCATATGAATATCGGAAATTAAAACATCCGGACAGGTTTTTTCTAATGCAGCTAATACACTTTGCATATCTTCAAAGCTAGTACATTCCATGCTGGCATTGTTTAATGCTCGTTCTAGAACCCAACGAATAGCCCTATCATCATCAACGATCCACACCTTACCTTTTTGCATATCAGTTACCTAATTCTTAATAGGAAGATAAATCGAAAATTGCGTATGGCCAGGCCAACTGGAAAATTCGATCCGACCTGCGTGCTGGTCAATAATAATATTTTGCACAATTGAAAGTCCTAAACCATTGCCACCCTGACGATGGCTTACTGTGAGATAGAATAGCGTATCTTGTATCTGTGATGGAATGCCAGGACCATTATCTTCAATATCAATACGAGCGGCAAGTCGATACGTTTTTCCCTGTAATGTCGTTTGAAATGCAGTGCGAGTCCGTATAGTCAAGGTTCCGCCATTTTCTTCCATTGCTTGTATCGCGTTTTGACTTAAATTAAGTAACACTTGTTCAATTTGTTCGGGATAGTGTGGAAATTCAGGTAAACTAGGATCATAGTCTTTTATTAATTTAATATTTTTCGGTAGCGTCAGTGATATTAAGTGGTAAGTACGCTCAATTACCTGATGGATACTCTGTGTTGTTTTTGCGCCTTGGTGTTGAGGGCCGAGTAGACGATCAACTAGATTGCGTAGGCGATCGGCTTGCTCAATAATAACTTCGGTATATTCCAACTGTTCAGAATTAGAAAGGGTTTTGGCTAACAGCTGAGCTGCGCCACGTAAACCGCCTAACGGGTTTTTTATTTCATGGGCTAAAGTTCGGATTAAGTCACGTGATAGTATTTGTAATGATTGTTCTTGCTCGATACGGCGATAGTAATTGACCGGCGAAAATTCTAATAAAATAAAACAGGGTGAAATAGGCTGTGCACTGATAGTTACGATATAAGAGTGATTATTGATAACCAGAGTGGCTTCATTATCGGTAAAACTTAGATTTTTTTTTATTTTTTTCTGCATTAAATCCATATTAAGCGAACAATAATCAAAAAGTACCGGGAGCGGTGTTCCCAGCAATTTTCTTGGGCTAGCTAAAAAAAATTGGCGGCTAGCATGATTAGCGTAATGGACGATGAGTTTATGATCCAGTAATAGAATATTATGTAATAAGCAATCTAAAATATGATCGGCAATTGGTAAATTATCAATTTTCACTAAGTTCTACTCCTGCACCTTTTTAGTGCATATTAACATATTTGAGTATAAACCAGGCGTTTTTGTTCAATAATTATGCAGAAAAAACCTCATCAAAAGATGAGGTAAATGTGACACAACAAAAAATACTCAGCGGAGAATGGCTTATCAAACGCTGTAGTACATTTCGAACTCTAATGGATGAGGTGCCATCTGAATACGTTGAACATCATTTTTTAATAAGTTGATATACGAGTCTATCGTTTCATCAGTAAATACTTCACCACGTTTCAAAAATTGACGATCAACAGCCAACGCCTGTAGGGCTTCTTCCAGTGAACTGGCAACTGTTGGGATCTCTTGTGCTTCTTCCGCAGGTAAATCATATAAATTTTTATCCATCGCTTCGCCAGGATGAATTTTATTCATTATTCCATCGAGACCTGCCATTAATTGTGCTGCAAAGGCTAGATAAGGATTGGCTGCCGGATCAGGAAAACGAACTTCAATACGTGATGCTCTGGGATTGGCGACGATTGGAATGCGAATAGAAGCTGAACGGTTACGGGCAGAATAAGCCAACATTACCGGCGCTTCGAAACCAGGTACCAAACGTTTATAAGAATTGGTGGTTGGATTAGTAAATGCATTCAAAGCACGTGCATGTTTGATAATACCGCCAATATAATAAAGTGCTATTTCAGACAACCCGCCATACTTATCACCGGCAAACAAGTTGGTGCCGTTTTTTTCCAGCGACATATGACAATGCATGCCAGAGCCGTTATCACCGACGAGTGGTTTTGGCATAAATGTCGCTGTTTTGCCAAAAGAATGGGCAATATTATGTACTACATATTTGTATATTTGTGTTTCATCGGCTTTTTTAGTCATGGTATTAAAACGGGTAGCGACCTCGTTTTGACCTGCGGTGGCAACTTCATGATGGTGTGCTTCGACAATTAATCCCATTTTCTCCATGGTGGAACACATGGCGGAGCGCATATTTTGTGAAGAATCAACGGGTGGAACAGGAAAATACCCCCCTTTAACGCTTGGCCGATGTCCTTTATTACCCTCTTCATATTGTGCGCCGGAATTCCAGGCTGCTTCGATATCATCGATATGGTAATAAGCACCAGAAATATGGTTGCCAAAGCGAATATCATCAAATACAAAGAATTCAGGTTCAGGGCCAAATAAAACTTTATCAGCAATACCGCTGCTACATAAGAAATTTTCGGCGCGTTTAGAAATTGAACGTGGATCGCGTTGATAACCCTGATGGGTATTCGGTTCTAAGATATCACAGCGAATAATTAGGGTTGAATCACTAAAAAAAGGATCTAGTACTGCCGTCTCGGGATCAGGCATAAGCATCATATCTGATTCATTGATTCCTTTCCAACCGGCAATAGACGAGCCGTCAAACATTTTTCCCTCTTCGAAGAAATCTTCGTTGATTTGGTGAGCAGGAATAGTGATATGTTGCTCTTTACCTCTGGTATCGGTAAAGCGTAGATCAATATATTTAACATGCTGCTCTTTTATCATGGATAAAACATGCTCAACAGACATAAAGCTTCTCCTGATTGGATCCTGTTTTGAACGATAGCGCCAAAAAGTTTTATTAAAATTGGTTAATTATTTATTAAGCGAAAATCATGCCAAATTATTTATAACCTAGAATAAATGCTTTTTGAATGATTTATTAATAAATAATCATAAATTCAATAGTAATTTGCACTATTTAAGTGCATTTAAGGTACTTTAAAAGCACAATAATGGTGCAATCAACAAGAGGAACACTGAGATTATTTTCTTTAATTTCCTATTTGTCGGTTATTTTTTAAACAAAAATGGGATATCATTTGTGATAGTAATGCAATTGTCGGTTTAATATATTTAATTTCAATAAATTCATCAGGTTGATGCGCTTGCTCTATCGAACCAGGCCCTAATATTAATGTTGGACAGCGTGTTTGAATAAAAGGCGCTTCGGTGCAGTAATTAACGTTTTGCGCTTTCTGATTTAATAAATTTTCAATTATTTTCACCATCTTATGATTGATTGGGCATTCAAAACCTGGAATTGGAGGATGTAGTTCCTTGATAATTAAGCGATCTGGCCAACGATGCTTAATTGGTTTAAGTGCGGCCTGCAACAATTCATCCAAATTTTGTAGTGACAGACCAGGTAGTGGGCGTATATCGATGTGTAATTCACAACAGCCACAAATTCGATTCACTGCATCCCCGCCATGAATATGTCCAAAATTCATTGTTGGATAGGGAATAACAAATGCCTCGTGGTGATAATCAGTTTTTAATCTATTTCTCAGTAAGATTAACTGACTAATGGTTTCATGCATCAATTCAATTGCATTAACACCCTGCGCAGGATCACTAGAATGGCCTGATTGGCCAATAATACGAATGGCATTGGCAATATGCCCCTTATGAGCGCGAATGGGTCGCAGTGAAGTTGGCTCGCCAATAATCGCCAATTCAGGTTGAATTTCAGCAGTTGTGGCAAAATAACGCGCGCCGGCCATGGTGGTTTCTTCATCAGCAGTTGCCAAAATATAGATAGGATGCTGTAACTGATGAATATCAATATTGCGTAAGGCATCAATAATAAAAGCGAAAAATCCTTTCATATCCGCGCTGCCTAAACCATATAACTTATTGCTATATTCCGTTAATTGGAAAGGATCTTTTGTCCAGCGGCCATCATCATAAGGAACCGTATCAGTATGCCCACAGAGTAGTAATCCCCCCTCTCCTTGGCCAAAAGTAGCCAGTAAATTGAATTTATGCCGGGTTTCTGGCACAGGTTGAATGGTTATTTTTCCACCTAGCGTTGTTAGCCATTCTGCTAGTAGATTAATTAATGCTTTATTACTTTGATCGCGTCTTGCATCGACAGAACTAATTGATGGTATAGCAATTAATTGACGGTATAACTCGATAAATGTTGGGAGTTTCGCTTTCACGGCAGCCAGCCTTAATGACTAAAATTTCAATACTCATACATTTCTTTGAATAAAAATACAGTAATCAATGTTAGTTCAGTGTACAAGAATTATTAAGCAGAATATTAATGATACTAATTTTTTCTTTAATCAATAACCACCATATGGAACAGGATAAAGGAAAATTGATACTGTAAAGGAGCGTTGATTAATATTTTTTGCTCTAAAGATTTTATTTAAGGATAGAAAATATTTGCTATAACATATTAATATTTATGATAAAATAGTTATCGTAATAAGTCGATTTAAATTAAGCTATGACCACTAATTTGAGCATAAAAGTTCAGAAAAGTCTTTATCGGTGATGTCTACAATTGATGCTTAGTGAGCCTGACTATTTTGTAACTTTGAAGTTGAAGCTGTGGTTTATGGTCGTAAGTTAGTTATGCCATTTTAGCTACTTAGTAAAATCAGTCATTGGCGATAAACAACTCGCCGTGCAAGCGTTTAATTTCATCATTTTTGTCTATGAATTATAAAAATAAATTTTATTGCTGAATTTTTTCGTTGATAGGAAAATTGGATCCATTATGATGAATGGATAGGTTGATTCTATCAAATTTCTATTTAGGGAAGGAGTAGGCATGAATATTCGTGATTTGGAGTACCTTGTTGCATTAGCTGAGCATAAACATTTTCGGCGTGCTGCAGATGCCTGCCATGTTAGTCAACCAACCCTAAGCGGTCAAATTCGTAAATTAGAAGACGATTTAGGGGTTATGTTGTTAGAACGAACAAGCCGAAAGGTTCTGTTTACTCAGCAGGGATTATTGTTAGTTGAACAAGCTAGAACAGTATTGCGAGAAGTTAAGATATTGCAGGAAATGGCTTCCTTGCAAGGTGAAAGCATGTCAGGCCCTTTACACATAGGATTAATTCCTACCATCGGCCCTTATCTTTTGCCTCACATTATTCCAGAGTTACACCGTTTATTTCCTAAATTGGAAATGTATTTACATGAAGCACAAACACACCATCTGTTAGCGCAATTAAATAATGGCAAACTGGATTGTGCTATATTAGCGCAAGTGAAAGAAACCGAAGCTTTTATTGAAATTCCTCTCTATGAGGAACCTATGCGATTAGCCATTTATGAAGGGCATCCATGGTTCAATCGTAAAGAAATTGAAATGCACGAGCTTGTCGGGCAGAAATTACTTATGTTGGAAGATGGTCACTGTTTGCGTGATCAAGCGATGGGATATTGTTTTCAGGTTGGAGCCAAAGATGATACCCACTTTCGTGCCACCAGTTTGGAGACATTACGTAACATGGTGGCAGCCGGCAGTGGTATCACACTCTTGCCAGATTTATCTGTACCGAAAGAGATAAAACGTGATGGCGTCTACTATCTTGATTGTATTAACCCTGTTCCTTCACGTTCGGTTGTTTTAGTTTATCGTCCTGGTTCACCACTTAGAAGTTGTCATGAACAATTTGCTGAGGCAATACGTAAACAAATGCAGCGATACTATAGTAAAAATTAATTGTTTACTTACTACTAATATTGGGAGCTATTTGTTTAAAACAGACGGTTTAAGCCATTTAGCGCGGCAACCCGAAATGCTTCAGCCATAGTTGGATAATTGAAGGTAGTATTAACGAAATATTCAATAGTATTACCTTCACCTTTTTGCTCCATAATAGCCTGTCCAATATGAATAATTTCTGCTGCACGCTCACCAAAGCAGTGAATACCTAGAATTTTTAATGTTTCGCCATGAAATAGAATTTTTAAACTGCCTACATTCATCCCTGCTATCTGTGCTCTGGCTAAGTGTTTAAATTGAGCGCGCCCGACTTCATATGGGATTTTCATGGCAGTCAATTGTTGTTCTGTTTTACCGACAGAACTAATTTCTGGAATGGTGTAGATGCCAGTTGGAATATCCTCAATTAAATGGGTATCTCCGTGACCCGTTGTTATTGCACGGGCAGCGAGACGACCTTGATCATAAGCTGCTGAAGCTAGGCTGGGATAACCAATAACATCGCCGACCGCATAGATATTTTCATTGTGAGTACGATAGGTAGCGTCAACTTTAATCAGACCTCGATTATCAATAGGAATAGCGATATTTTCTAAATTTAGATTATCGGTATTTCCGGTACGGCCATTGGCATATAATAGACAATCGGCTTTGACCTTTTTACCTGATTTCAGATGGATAATTACGCCATCATCGGTTCCCTCGATTTTTTCATATTCTTCATTATGGCGAATAACAACCCCATTATTCCAAAAATGGTATGATAAAGCATCTGACATTTCTTGATCTAGAAACGATAGAAGGTGATCACGGGTATTAATAAGATCAACTTTTACCCCTAACCCTCTAAAAATTGAAGCATATTCACAACCAATTACCCCTGCTCCATAAATGATAACATGACGGGGTTCATGATTGAGTGTTAAAATTGAATCGCTATTGTAAATGCGTGAATGCTGAAAATCGACATCGGGGGGACAGTAAGGACGAGAGCCAGTTGCGATAATAATTTTTTCAGCATATAGCGTATCGTCGGTACCATCATTATAAAGAACTTTTACGGTATGTTCGTCAATGAAAGAGGCTTCACCAGCAAACATATTACAACCGTTTCGTTCGTAAAATCCTTGTCGCATATGTGTTTGTTGATTGATTACAGTTTCGGCTTGTTTAAGAATGTCGGAGAAAGAAGAGCGTAAAAGTCGGGACTTATCGCTATATAATGGATTTTGATTAAATTCGATAATTCTGCTGACTGCATGCCGAAGCGCTTTAGAGGGAATGGTTCCCCAGTGGGTACAACCACCGCCAATCTTATTATAACGTTCAATGACTGCAACTTTTTTCCCTTGTTTTACCAACCCCATTGCTGCACCTTCTCCCCCGGGGCCGGAACCAATAACGATAGTATCAAATTGAATCTGTGGCATTCGGTATAACCTATTATTATGTAAATACAAATAAACAACTCACTTTAACATTATCTTCTTTAATCAAGCTTAAATATAAGATTTAGGCTCTACATTTTAATAAACAAACAGAAATTCCTTATATACTAGTTAAACTTAAGGACACTGCAAATCCGTTAAATTTTGGTATAGTGGTCTAGTTGCATTATTATCGAAGAGGTATATTAATTACTGTGAGTAATATTACAGGCATTAGAGCAAAGCAGAAAGAAAAAACGCGTCGTTCTCTGGTAGAAGCGGCTTTTAGTCAATTGAGTGCTGAGCGTAGCTTTACTAGTCTCAGCTTACGTGAAGTTGCTCGAGAAGCGGGTATTGCACCGACTTCTTTTTATCGACATTTTCGTGATGTTGATGAATTAGGATTGACTATGGTTGATGAAAGCGGGCTTATGCTCCGTCAATTAATGCGTCAAGCTCGACAGCGTATTGCAAAAGGTGGCAGTGTCATTCGAACATCTGTTGCTACTTTTATGGAATTTATTGGTAATAATCCGAATGCCTTTCGGTTATTGCTGCGTGAACGTTCCGGCACATCGGCTGAGTTTCGTGCTGCCGTTGCCAGAGAAATTCAGCATTTTATTGCTGAATTGGCCGATTACCTGCAACAGGAAAGTAATATGCCTCGGTATTTTACTGAAATACAAGCAGAAGCCATGGTGACTATTGTATTTAGTGCGGGGGCAGAAGCATTAGATATTGATCAGGAAAAAAGGCAACTTTTGGAAGAGCGATTAGTATTACAACTTAGAATGATCGCTAGGGGAGCCTATTATTGGTATCGTCGTGAACAGGAAAAACATAATATCAAATTATAAATAATTTTTTGCAGTAAACTCCAAATTGCAACTATTTATTATTAATATCTCCTATATTAGCTTTTTAAATGACTTTTAATAATATTAGTGTTAGAGAAATATTATCAATATTATTTAATATTTATTCTTACAGTAAAATAATATTATCCATCGTTAATGAGTCACTTTACCGTTATGACTTATAAAACGCCATATTTTTAATGGCGTTTTTATTTCATTTAATTGTCTGTATTCTCAAGTAAAACACCACACTCAATATGGTGGGTATAAGGGAATTGATCGAATAATGCTACTCGATGAATTTTATGGGTTTTATTAAGTATATTTAGATTGTGACAAAGTGTATTAGGATTACAGGATATATAAAGAATACGTGGATATTTTTGTACTAATTCAAGCGTTTTTTCATCTAAACCACAGCGAGGTGGATCAATTAAAATAGTTTCACATTTATAACTCGTTAAATCAATATCTCCAAGGCGTTTAAACTGACGTTCACCTTGTATTGCTTGGGTGAAATCTTCTGCCGACATTCGGATAATTTTTACATTATTAATTTTATTAGCTTCAATATTATATTGAGCGGCAGCTACTGATGGTTTTGCGATCTCGGTTGCCAGTACACGATTAAAATTTTGCGCTAGTGCGATAGAAAAATTACCGTTTCCACAATAAAGCTCAAGTAAATCTCCTCTTGCGTTTTTAGTACAATCAATTGCCCATTCTAACATTTTGATATTTATTCCGGCATTGGGTTGGGTAAAACTATTTTCAATTTGCCGATAGATAATTGATTTACCTGCAATAGGTAATACCTCATCAATATGATCCTGTTCTAATATAATTTTTGTTTTTGCTGCACGTCCAATAAGCTGTATATCAAAACCTTGACTAATTAAAGCAATACGTAACTGTTTAGCTTGCTCAATCCATTCCTCATTCAATTTTTTGTGGTAAATTAATGAAACAATGATCTTATTACTTAATGTTGATAAATAATCTACTTGGAAGAGTTTATAACGTAAAAGTGGTTTAGCTTTAATTAATGGAATTAAAGCAACCATCATTTGATTAATTAATTTACAAGCGACAGGTAATTGATCAATTCTTATACGTTGTTTAGTCGTTTGATCAAACATTATATGAAATAAATCTTGTCCTTCATGCCAAAGACGAAATTCAGCGCGCATTCTATAGTGGGAAAAATCAGAACGAAAAATTTCTGGTTTAGGTGCATTAAAAGGCAGCATAATACTGTTTAAATATTTGATTTTTTCAGTTAACTGCGAGTTGTATTGGGTAATTGACAAATTATTTAGCATGTATTCAGATTCATATTGATAAAAAATTTTCTATCGTAAGATTGTAGGGAAAGAGAAATAGATGTCTAGCTTTGCTGCACGATTTATGGTTTGTAATTAAAATAGTTTTTCTAAAGCTTACTTTTCAATATTGCTACTAAGAGCCGTAAAATTTTAGGCCATCGATATTGGACAGTAATGCAAAAATAAAAATAAGTTATAATATTGTCTTAAAACAAGGGGACAGTTATTACAGCTGTACATGGATTTATTCAATCTAGTATTACTGTATAATTATTCACGACTATTTTTACTAACAATTCTCTTATCGGTATATTGTTCATTATTGTGATGAAATGAATGAAAAATGAAATAAAAAAAGTAACCTCTGCTCAATTGAAAACAGCTCGACCAACTATTCTAATTTTTGATTCTGGGGTTGGTGGGTTATCTGTTTACCGTGAAGTTAGACAGTTATTGCCAGATCTACACTATATTTATGCTTTTGATAATGATGCTTTTCCCTATGGAGAAAAGAGCGCCGAATTTATTATTGAACGTATTATCCGCTTCATCGATCAAATTCAACAAAAACACGCATTGGCAATAGCAATTATTGCTTGTAATACGGCAAGTACGGTCAGTCTGCCTGCTTTAAGAGCGCATTTTCAATTTCCAATTATAGGTGTTGTTCCCGCCATAAAACCCGCAACTAAATTAACACGTAATGGTATTATTGGATTATTAGCAACCAAGGCAACTGTTAGTGGAAACTATACTAGAGAGCTAATCGACCGATTTGCTATTGATTGTAAAGTTGAGATGATTGCTTCATCAGAATTAGTCGAATTAGCAGAAAAAAAACTTCATGGTCATATAATCTCAAAAGAAACGCTAGTACGTATTGTAAAACCGTGGTTAAAAATGAAAGAACCCCCTGACACTATTGTACTCGGTTGTACACATTTCCCTTTATTAACAGAAGAACTTAAAGAAGTGTTGTTTGATGGAACCCGACTTATTGATTCTGGCGCAGCAATTGCTAGACGAGCAGTTTGGTTAATCAATAATCATCAAAATTTGATTTTGACTAAAAATAAAAATATCGCTTATTGCACTAAAAAGGATGTTGAAGCTGAAAAACTTATCCCTGTACTGATGAATGAAGGTTTCAATCAATTAGAAAAAATTTCTATTTAAGTCGATTTGTCGAAATATAAATCAATTAGACAATTTTTTTTAAATAACGGTTGCCAGCGGCGTAAAACCGCCTATAATGCGCTCCCACTGGCCAAGAATAAATAATTAAATTCTTAGTCAGTAATTAAAAAGAAAGTAGAATAACTACTTGACTTTACAGGTGAAAAGCGTAATATACGCCACCTCGCGACCTGGGTCGCACGCTCTTTAACAATTAATCAGACAATCTGTGTGGGCACTCGCAAGACATCATCAAAAACTATTTGAAGATTAAGTCTTGAAGAGTGACAAAACAGTTAATTCATATATGAACTAATAAGCAGTAACGTGATTTTGGGCCACAGCGAAGGCGTTAAAACGTCGACAAAGTGGCAAAAAGAAGCGTTACGGCCAGTAAAACATTCTTTGAGCATCAAACTTTTAATTGAAGAGTTTGATCATGGCTCAGATTGAACGCTGGCGGCAGGCCTAACACATGCAAGTCGAGCGGCAGCGGGAGAAAGCTTGCTTTCTTGCCGGCGAGCGGCGGACGGGTGAGTAAGGTATGGGGATCTGGCCGAAGGCGGGGGATAACCACTGGAAACGGTGGCTAATACCGCATAATCTCTAAGGAGCAAAGTGGGGGACCATTAGGCCTCACACCTTCGGATGAACCCATATGAGATTAGCTAGTAGGTGGGGTAAAGGCTCACCTAGGCGACGATCTCTAGCTGGTCTGAGAGGATGATCAGCCACACTGGGACTGAGACACGGCCCAGACTCCTACGGGAGGCAGCAGTGGGGAATATTGCACAATGGGCGCAAGCCTGATGCA
>NZ_CAJCFU010000040.1:0-30621 GCF_903968575.1 Arsenophonus endosymbiont of Apis mellifera
TCCGTTACTTTCCTTTAAATCAGCCCCAAAGTCGCGACACACTTCACCTGCATACTGATGAAATGCTTTGTAGTGCAAGCCACTGAGTACTTTCTTTCGGTACTTAGTCACAAAGACAAGGTGAACATGTAAAAGAAACGCTGCATGTCTTGAACGGTTGATTTTATATTTTTGCATTGAAATTAACCGGATATACGGTAAGATAGTGAGATAATTTACTACACACTGAGTAATAATGCTAATTCTAAAAGCCTACAAATTCAGACTCGAACCAACCGAAAAACAGTCGCAACGTTTGCGGCAGTTGTGCGGATGCGCTCGTTTTATCTGGAATTACGGGCTAGCAGAGACGCAACGCATTATTGAATCCGGCGGTAAACTACCGTCAGCGTTTGAACTAAATCGGATGCTCACAGAATGGAAAAAAAAGCCGGAACATTCCTTTTTGCAAGAAGCCTACACGGATAATCTTCAGCAGAAACTCAAAGATCTGCACGGGGCATGGAAACGCTGCTTTGATAAAAAACTGGCAGCAAAAGCTCCTGTATTTAAAAGGAAAAATGACGGGCGTGATTCAGTTCGTTTTGTTAATTTTGATAAATATTGTCAGCTCGATAATGGCAGAGTGAGATTACCGTCAGGTTTGGTATGGGTAAAGTTCCGGCAGTCGCAAAAGCTGTACGGTAAGATTAAAAACGCAACCGTTAGCCAACATGCGGGACACTGGTATATATCGTTTCAGGTCGAACTGGAAATGGACATTCAGCCTCATTCGTCAGCAACAATGATTGGTTTGGATGCAGGTGTAACCAGACTCGCCACGCTGTCAGACGGCACAGTGTTTGAACCTGTAAACAGTTTTAAAACCAACCAAAAAAAGCTGGCGAAATTCCAGCGTCAGTTAAGCTGTAAAGTTAAATTCAGCAATAACTGGAAAAAACAGAAGCGAAAAATCCAACGTCTCCACTCGCATATAACCAATATCCGCAAAGACTACCTTCACAAAGTCACCAGTGAAATCAGCAAAAACCACGCGATGATCGTCATTGAGGACTTAAAGGTCAGTAACATGTCGAAATCGGCAAAAGGTACACAAGAGCAGCACGGACGGAATGTCAGGGCAAAATCAGGACTTAACCGTTCGATACTGGATCAGGGTTGGTATGAAATGCGCCGTCAGCTTGAGTACAAGCAGCTATGGCGCGGTGGTCAGGTATTAGCTGTGCCTCCGGCATATACAAGTCAACGGTGTGCATGTTGTGGTCATACAGCGAAAGAAAATCGTCAATCACAAAGTAGATTCGAGTGCCTTGAGTGCGGGTATACAGAGAACGCAGATATCAACGGAGCTCGTAACATTTTAGCGGCAGGACATGCCGTGTTAGCCTGTGAAGTGAACGGTGCAGTAATGCCGTCAGCAGCAGGAACCAGGCTTCTGAGCGATCAGATAGTCTCCGACTAACGGGAATCCCCCTCCTGAGTCACGAAGTGTGAAGGTGGGGGAGGATGTCAATTAATTAACATTTTAAAGTCTTACCTAAAATGTAATTTTAATGATTATTCATTTAACTTAACGAAATTATTTTAAAATAAATGACTAATGAAAAGTTAAACTAGAATAAATTTATTTTGCACTATTTTTATCCTGCGGTTGAATGATGCATACTTTAGGTTCTTCATTACAATTAACGGCCTTTGTTTTATTATTGCTAGTTAATAATTTATTAACGGTATAGGCTGTTGCTATCCCGTAGCAACATTGAGTAAAACCCGCATAGGAAGGCAGAGAGTAGAATATTAAAAGTGTAATAATGATGAAAATTTGAACGGGTGATTTCATGAATTATTCTCCTAAAATAATTAAATATTGATAATATTTTTACGAATTATCTGGATTTGCTTACCAGTGAAAAACAAATTGTTCATAGCATAAAAAAGTAGGCAAAATAGAAAATTACTCTGTTTAATTTATTAATTATTGATGTTTTATGGCTATTAAATTAAAAATTTTAATCCAATAACGTAAACAGCTTGCGTAGCTTTTCCATTTATTGTTTCTATACAATTATGCCCCTCTTTTGCTGGTATGCAGTGAATGTACTCTTTATTGGGTTGATGATTGACAATGAAAAAAAAACTGAAATAGGAGAAAGAAAGAGCAATAAGTGCTTCTTTAAAAGTTGCATAAATTACCTCGATTAGTAAGTGATATAAATCGATATTAATAATACACTTATTATTTAACATTTCAATAACATTTAATTGATTAAATCTTATAGACTGAAGAATAATAGTATTAAGTTAATGAACACTGCTAGTTAAGGGAAATAGGCTGTAATTTGTTATGTTTTATAGTAATCAACTTAACAGGCAAAACAAGATTGCCACGCATTGTTGCCTACATGACCGCAAGATTGTTTAATAAATTTATTTGCTTAACAAAAATAGCGTTAGACCAGGCTATTTTTATCAATACCAAGTCGTTTCATACGTGATAGTAATGTTGTGCGTTTTAGTCCCAGTCGTAGCGCTGCACCTTTAGGGCCGGCAATAACACCATTCGTCTCTTTTAGTACATCAACAATACGTTGATATTCATCGTCTATCGGATGAAAATTATTATTTATGCACTTTATCGAGGTTTTTGTTTCATTGCCATTAAAGTTGATTTCAGTTAATGAGAGCTGAAGTACATTACCACGCGTCAATAAAACAGCACGTTCAATCACGTTTTCTAACTCAGGTATATTGCCAGGCCAATCCATTTTACTTAATAGCCGTAAGGTTTGGGCAGGAATACTGTCAATCTTGCGTCCAAGACGGTTGGCAATTTTAAAGGTAAACGCTTTGGCTAAAAATGGAATATCTTTTGGCCGCTCACGCAATGGGGGCAGGTAGATAGGAAAAACATTCAGTCGATAATAAAGATCGGCTCTAAATTCACGATCTGCCACCATTTGCCGAAGGTTACGGTTAGTGGCAGCAATAAGACGCACATCTGTCCGAATGATCCTATTGCCACCTAGACGTTCAAACTCTTGTTCTTGTAATACCCTTAGCAGCTTAGGTTGAAGTTCCAGTGACATATCGCCTACTTCATCTAAAAATAGCGTGCTTTTGTCTGCTAATTCAAACCGACCAATACGTTGGTTGTTAGCGCCAGTAAATGCACCACGCTCATGACCAAACAGATCACTTTCAAGTAAGCCTGCTGGCATGGCGGCACAATTAAGTTTTACCATCCGCCGGTTATTACGACCACTAAGTTTATGTATTGCACGCGCAATCAGCTCTTTGCCGGTTCCTGTTTCGCCTAAGATCAAAACGGTGCTATTGCTATGCGCTACCATTTCAACCTGTTTCATAACTGTCATCATAGCGTCACTTTGACCAACGATTTCACCAAAATCTGTGCTGACATTATTAATTTGTTCCGTCAGCGCTAAATTTTCATCAATCAATCGTTGCTTTAAACGGCGGATTTCTTGATAAGCAAGGGCATTATCTACCGCAATCGCAACACGTTCTGCGATTTGACGCAGTAATTTCAACGTCGAGGAGCTAAAAACCGGCGCTTGAACTTGTGCCAGTTTTAATACCCCCAGTACTCGATTGCTAAAAATTAGTGGCAACAAACACAAGGTTTGCTCCTGTTTATCCCATAATTCAAATAGCATACGAACGCATGCTGAGTGTTTATCGCACTGGTGAAGATTTAGCAACAGTATCTCTTTTTTTTGCATAACCTTTTGGTATAAAGTGCCTTTTTCGTCTATCTCACGTTGATCATGGAGCGGAATATTTTTATCTACATAATGGATTGAATATACGCTAAGTTTCTCTTTATGATTATTGCGTAATACGATGCTAATCGAATCGATAGCAAAATTAGCCTGAATTTCTTGCGCAACCTCAGTGATCAGTTCATCCAGATTTAGCTTGGATAAAACAGCGTTGGTTATGGCTACCAACAAGCGAAAATCGTCACGTTCACGACATAGGTGGCCATAATTAATATTATTGTTCAGACGCAATTGGATCTGTTCCACTGCTAGACTAATGACTTGAGCAAGAGTTTGTAGTCGTGAGAAGGCTTCTTCCGTCCAAGGTTCATTTGTACTGCGCAGAAATTCGCAGCCACCAAATATTTTGCCTTCAGCTGTTAACGGCATCAGACTGTAATAATTGAATAGTGGATAGAGATTTAATTCATTAAGTTGGGGCAAGGTTTGGTTAAATTCTTGATAGCGGCAATGTAGTACATCTGGACGTGAAAGCATATGGCGAATCGGTCCACAAGCTAGCAAGGTTTCATCCTCATAGCGAATATCTTGTTGTTGATGGTCAACACTGAACAGGCAGACTCTACGGCGTTCAAATTGCCACAGTAGTATATTAACGTGATCGGCCAATTTTAGTTGCCGAACATGGGTTTTGACCGCTTGGACTAACGCACAGAGATCAGGTTGTTGCAGTAAAGTGCGAGTAATATCAAATAAATCTTGTTCACTGATTATACTTGTCGGTGTATACGACATACCTCATATTCCGAAAATTAATTGCCAATTAGTGGCGTGGTTGATTAGCAAATTCTGGGTAATGGTTCACTGTAGGGCAGATCGAGTGTACGTTTGATACCATAAAGTCCGGTTAACTTTACTCCTTTCTGGGCCACCACTTGGCCAATAATTGCCGCGTCTAAGCCTAAGGGATGTTGTTGTATGCGCGTCAGAATACGTTCTGCTGCACTGCGTTCAACTGCGATGACCAGCTTTCCTTCATTGGCAAAATTGAGAGGATCCAGACCTAATAGCTCACAAATACCGCGCACAGCAGGTTTTATCGGTAGCGTGTTTTCATTGAGTTCGATCCCACAGCCGCAACTAGCAGCAAATTCATGAACTACAGCATTCACGCCACCGCGAGTCGCATCACGCATTGCTTTGATCCCAGCTTCGTTACGCAGTATTTCGATTAGTGGGGTTAGCAAGGCGCAATCGCTTTGTAAATCGCCTTCCATACCAAGTTGTTCTCGTAAATTTAGAATGGTGGCACCATGATCGCCTAGCGAATTACTAATCAGTAACAGATCGCCAGCTTGGATCTGACGCATGCCCCAGTTCAGATGGCAAGGGATCACACCGATGCCAGCAGTATTAATAAATACTTTATCAGCCGCTTTGCGAGGGACAACTTTGGTGTCACCGGTTACGATACTGATACCTGCAACTTTTGCCGTTGCTGCCATACAATGAACAATGCGTTCCAGTGTGGCGATGGCTAATCCTTCTTCCAATATAAAACTACATGAGAGCCACCGAGGAAAAGCACCACTCACCGCCACATCATTGCTAGTGCCACAAACAGCCAGTTTACCAATATCTCCACCAGGAAAAAATAACGGATCAATAACATAACTGTCAGTGGAAAAAGCCAGTCTATCCCCTTGCTGAGTTAATAAATGTAATGGGATCCGCGCCTGATCTTCCTGCTCATTAAGTAACGGGTTAGCAAAGGCTTGAATAAACAGCTGATTGATAAGTTGCTGCATCGCTTGCCCACCACTACCATGGGCGAGGGTGATAGTTTTCATACTTGATACTCCTGAGAACGGTACTGATACCAAGCACTGCAAGCACCTTCGGAAGAAACCATCAAAGCCCCTAATGCATTTTGCGGGTTACATTGTCGACCAAAGCGTGGACATTGAACAGGTTTACAACGCCCGGTTAGTACTAGGCCACAATAGGTCTGCGGATCATCATAACCGGTTGGTGGACATAAGTGAAAATGCTGTTCAGCATCAAATTGCTGATATGTTGTGTTAAGGTAAACGCCAGAATGTTGTATCATGCCAAGGCCACGCCACTCGCTGGTTCCTTTAATACTGAATACTTGTTTCATCACTGCTTGCGCTTTACTGTTGCCGGCGTCAGGTACCACACGGCGATACTGATTTTCAACCCAACTGGCGCCCGCTATTTTTTGTTCAATTAACATTAATACCCCTTGCAGCAGATCAATTGGCTCAAAACCAGCGACAACAAGTGGACGTTGATATTGTGTCGTAATAAAGTTGTACGCGTGAATACCAATAATCATACTGACGTGTCCGGGCGCTAAAAATGCATCAATACTATTATCAGGCTGTTGTAATAAATTTTTTAGTACCGGGATCAAGGTTATGTGCTGACAAAAGAAATAAAAGTTATCAATGTTAGCTGCTTTTGCTTGTATTAAGGTGATCGCGGTGGTTGGCATGGTCGTTTCAAATCCAAGCCCAAATAGAACCACTTTTTTGGTCGGATTTTGTTGGGCAAGTTTTAGTGCATCGATCGGTGAGTAGATAATCCGTACGTCATCTCCACCGGCTCTGGCGGTTAGCAATGAGCCATTTTTCCCTGGCACACGCATGGCATCACCAAAAGTGCAGAATATGACTTGTGGTTGGTTGGCAATTTCCAGGCAGCTATCAATACGTGCCATTGGCAGTACACAAACAGGGCAGCCTGGGCCATGAATAAACTCAACATTTTTCGGTAATAGTTGATCCAGACCAAACTTAAAAATGGCATGAGTGTGTCCGCCGCAGACTTCCATAATGCGAAAAGGTCGTTGTTCACTGTATGGTAGATGTTTAGCGCGCTGATTGAGAATTTCAATAAGTTGCATCACTTTTTGTCGATCACGGTATTCATCAATGAAACGCATTAACCCTTCTCCTCACCATAGAGCAAGACACCCACATCGGGCTCTAAGTCGTACATATTTTGCAATGCAGCCAGTGTATCCAACGCTTGCTGTTCATCGATCACGCTCATGGCAAAGCCAACGTGGATCAGCACCCACTGGCCAAGGCGACTATTACCCTTTTCGTCATGCTTGCCAACAAGCGTTAAATCGACATCACGTATCACCCCGCCGATCACCACCTTGGCTAACATGCTGTCAGTTAGTTGACTAATTTTTCCGGGAATACCTATACACATTGCTGGTTCTCCAACCATGCTAGCCAGTTGTCCATCCCTTGACCCGTGGTGGCCGATACCTGCAAAATTTCAATCTGTGGATTTACTTGACGGGCGCTGGCTATACATTTTTCTACGTCAAAATTAAGGTGGGGTAGTAAATCGACCTTATTTAGCAGCATCAGGGAGGCGGCAGCAAACATATGCGGATATTTGAGCGGTTTGTCTTCGCCTTCCGTTACCGACAAGACGGCAACTTTGTGATGTTCGCCTAAATCAAATCCAGCAGGACAGACCAAATTGCCAACGTTTTCGATAAACATAATCCCACCTTCAGCCAGTGGAAGTCGTTGCATGGCATCAAAGATCATCTGTGCATCAAGATGACACCCTTTACCGGTATTTACCTGAATAGCTGGGGTTCCTGTGGCGCGGATCCTTTCGGCGTCGTTAGTGGTTTGTTGATCGCCTTCAATAACCGCGCAAGGAATATCGTTTTGTAACAGTTTAAGCGTTTCGGTCAGTAGCGTAGTTTTGCCTGATCCGGGACTGGAAACCAGATTTAGTGCTAGCTGTTTATTAGCGATGAATTGGCGGCGATTGCGCTGCGCTAAGCGGTTATTTTTCTCCAGTACATTAATTTCAATTTCCAGCATTTTGCGCTGACTTAAACCGGGCGCATGAGTACCCGCTTCACCTTGGCCATAATCCAGGTTAGTGGCCAGCGGTTCACTAGCAATGTGGCTAGTTTTATGAATGGCTTTTATTTGTAATGATTGACGCGGCGCGGGAGAGAACGGGGCGCTGCGAAAAGCCGAATGTGGGTTGCGCTGATCGCCTTCAATATATTGGTTGCCTGGTTCGCAACCACAAATGGTGCACATGGTTTACTCCTATTCTATTTCTAACCGCATGATTTGTAGTCCATCATCCGCCACAATATGGAGATTATGGCTATTACATTTTGGACAGAGCCTTACACGATGGGTTATGAGTTTTATAAATTGCTGACATTGACGGCACCAGCATTCCGCTTGCTGTTGTTCTAAATGAAGTTGGCAACCTTCCGCGACAGTACCTCGGCAGACTAACTCAAAGCAAAATTGCAGCGCACTGCTTTCTACGCAGGCAAATGCGCCAATTTTAAACCACACTTGGGTGACCCTTTTTGCGTTGCTTAGTGCTACTTGTTGCTCAATAAGTTCCAATGCCTGTTGGCAGAGGGTGATTTCGTGCATAACGCCTCCAGCATCTGTTTGCATTGATTAATGCAATATGGATGCCATTCATTAGCAATGATAGGTCTTTTATTGACATAAATAGGGAGATTAAAAAAGTGTTATCCAACGGTTATGCAGCCGCTAGGTTTATTTTATTGCTATTAATTATCACGGTAACAAAATAAACAGCGCAAGATTATGAGCCGCTGCTGATATTTCATGTCGATGAGATCTAAATAACAATTTAACCGGCCGGCTTGTTGGCTGTTTTATTATTTAATTATATGAAAATAAAATAATTATATTTTGGCATGAGAACTGCTTAGTGAGGTTATTTTTTTATAAATGGAGTCAATCACTATGATCTTTTCACCATTAAGCCAGAAAACTGATGTTATGGCTGGCTACTCTCTCGCTCGTCTGGCTCCACGCTATCACAACTGCGACGGTTATCTTATCTGCCAATTTCTCTCCTTTGCTAAAGGGTATCTGCATCGTTTTATCTTTTGTGGTTTTAGTAATGGATTAATTTATCGTTTATTTGCGGGCATTTTGATTCTTATCATCTCGCCATTAATTACCATTAGTCATACTTTGCCGCATACCATTGAAACTGGCGAAGCCGGGCAAGCTAGGTTACGGCAAATAATCATGTTGAGTTAATGTACTACCGCCTAAATAGATTATTGGATAATGTCGGAAGTGACAATTTCGACACGGTTTCGTCAAAAATGACTATCACTTAAGGATCAAAAATGACTATCACCACAGGATCAGCGGTGAATCGTTTTGTTATTGCTGACTCTACGCTTTGCATTGGTTGTCGTACTTGTGAAGCTTCTTGCTCGGAAAATCACCGCTTACAAGGACTACAAACGCAAGCGCGTCTGAAAGTGATGCGAAATGAAAAAGAATCAGCCCCGCAACTCTGTCATCAGTGTGAAGATGCGCCTTGCGCGCAGGTTTGTCCGGTTAATGCCATTAATCGGATCAATAATGCTATTCAATTAAACGAAAGTTTGTGTGTCAGTTGTAAGTTATGTGGTCTCGCCTGTCCGTTTGGTACTATCGAATTTTGTGGCAGTCGCCCACAGGGTATTCCTGCTGATAGTGATACGCCGATTGCCCCGCCGGCACCACCGGAACTGACACGTGTTAGTCCGTTTTTAGACTGGATAGCTGGTGTTCGCGCTATCGCTGTTAAATGTGATCTGTGCTATTTCGATGAACGAGGTCCGGCATGTGTACGTACCTGCCCGACTAAAGCGCTACGTCTGATTGATAACCATGATATTGCCAACGCTAATAAACGTAAGCGTGAGCTGACTATCCAGATGGTGTTAGGCGATTTGTCGTTAATTAACGGCCAGAATGGAGAGTTGTAATGAGTGTCGAGATGTTGATTAACGGAGCAATTTTTACCTTGGTCATCAGTGGTTTGTTAGCCGCATTACTGATGTTCAACAAGCCGTTAAGTGGATTAATCGCTGGGCTTGGTGGTGTTTTAGCTAATCTTGCTATGCTATTGGCCGGCGGACAAGTACTGCTGGGTAGCACTAGTGCCAGCGATTTTATGTTACCTGTTGGTAACTGGTCACTGCATATCACGGCACTTAATGGATTGTGGTTAGTGGTTTTTGGCTTACCAGGAATTTTTGTCAGCTTGTTTAATATCAGTTGGCATCGACATCCTGCAACGCAGTCTAATGGGCTGTTAATAAATATGTTCTTGGCAGCGGCAACATTGGCCGTGGTGGCCGGGCACCTTGTTATGTTGGTGATAATGGCAGAAATTATGGCGCTATGTGCGCTGTTTCTGACCGGTTGCCATCAGGCAAGTAAAGTGTGGTTTGTATTAGGCCGGTTGGGTACGCTGCTATTGGCTATGATGTGCGTCATTATCTGGCGAACTTATGGCACCTTAAATATTGCTGAGCTGCGTCTGCTTATGGTAACGCTACCAATGAGCAGTGTAACTTGGATGTTGGGGCTAATTGGATTTGGTTTATTAGCCGGCATCATTCCTCTGCATGGCTGGGTGGTGCCAGCTCATGCCAATGCTGCTGCGCCAGCTGCAGCATTATTTTCTACTGTGGTCTTGAAAGTGGGTGTCTATGGCATTTTGCTACTTTCGTTACTGAATACCACATTACCATTATGGTGGGCAATTGTGCTGTTATTGCTCGGTATGCTGACGGCATTTATTGGCGGACTGTATGCATTAATGGAGCACAATATTAACCGATTACTGGCTTATCACAGCCTTGAGAATATCGGCATCATACTGCTGGGGCTTGGTGCCGGGCTTATTGGTGTCTCCCTGCATGAACCACTTTTGATTGCCCTCGGCATGATAGGGGGATTATACCATCTGTTTAGCCATAGCTTATTTAAAACTACGTTATTGCTTGGTGCGGGTGCAGTATGGTTCCGTACCGGTTATCTGGATATCGAAAAATTAGGCGGCATAGGTAAACGTATGCCGCTTCTCGCAATGTCGATGCTGGTTGGCTTAATGTCAATGGCAGCGCTCCCTCCTCTCAATGGTTTTGCCGGCGAGTGGGTTATTTATCAAGCCTTTTTCCGTCTGGGTGAACAGCCAGCATTTGTCAGTCGTTTGCTAGGGCCATTATTAGCAACCGGGCTTGCCATTACGGGTGCCTTAGCGGTGATGTGTATGGCAAAAGTGTATGGCGTTATGTTTTGTGGTGCGCCCCGCACGCAAGCTGCTGAAAAAGCCTATTCTAAACCCTGGCTAATGAATATTTCGCTCGCTGCGTTAGCATTTTTTTGCATTGTTGGTGGGGTTGCTGCGCCTTGGATTATGCCATTACTAAGCTACGTCGTGCCTTTACCGTTAGTGACTAATCACACCATGGTGTCGCAGCCGATTATCACGCTATTGTTGATTGCGGCAACGCTATTGCCGGTTGTTCTATTAATTGTCTGCAAAGATGGACGTTTGCCATTTCGTTCTCGTGGTTCAGCGTGGGTTTGTGGTTATCAATACGAACAGGCGATGAGTATCACTGCATCCGGTTTTGCCCAACCGGTAAAAGTGATGTTTGCTTTGGTGTTTAAATTAGGACGGATACTCAATCCGGCGTCGTTATTACCAGGTTGGCAAACAACTAGCCTGCCGGTGTTGTTTCGCCGTGTGGCTTTTATTGAACTGGCGGTACTGCTGGTGGTTGTGATTTCTTAGGGAGCCTAATATGAATTCGCTGTTTTTTGCCCTTGTGCAGGCTTTAGTGCTATTTGCATTGGCGCCGCTACTATCTGGCGTCAGTCGCATGGCACGCGCTCGGCTACATAACCGCAAAGGGCCCGGAGTGTTACAAGAGTATCGAGATCTAATCAAATTACTGGGTCGCCAAAGTATCGCGCCAACAGCCTCAGGTTGGCTATTCCGACTTATGCCGTTTTTGATGATCGGCGTGATGTTTACTATCGCGACTGCATTGCCCGTGGTGACAGTGGCATCGCCATTATCTCCGCTTGGTGATCTGATCACACTTATTTACCTATTTGCTATTGGCCGTTTCTTTTTTGCGGTGGCCGGTCTGGATACCGGTAGTCCGTTTACGGGCATTGGTGCCAGCCGTGAAGCGGTGTTGGGAGTATTAGTTGAGCCAATTTTACTATTAGCTTTATGGGTGGTTGCACAAGTGGCAGGTTCAACCCACATCAGTTTAATCGCCGCGACGATTTACCATTGGCCTGTAGAACAAAGCGTTCCTTTAGTGCTGGCATTTTGTGCCTGTGCTTTTGCCACCTTTGTTGAAATGGCTAAGCTACCGTTTGATCTTGCCGAAGCTGAGCAGGAGCTACAGGAAGGGCCGCTTTATGAATATAGTGGTGCCAGTTTTGCGTTGTTGAAATGGGGAATTAGCCTCAAACAGCTCGTGGTATTGCAACTGTTTGTTGGCGTGTTTATACCGTGGGGACAAATTGAACATCTGTCGGTAGCAGGTTTGCTACTGGCAGTGGTGGTGGCGTTGATAAAATTGTTGGCCGGCGTAACAGTGATTGCTTTGTTAGAAAATAGCATGGCGCGATTACGTTTTTTGGCCACATCACAAGTTACCTGGTTCGGTTTTGGCTTTGGCTTTTTAGCTTTCGTCTCTTTGTTAGCGATAGGATTTTAGAGAATTACCATGTCTGAAGAAAAATTAGGTCAACACTATCTTACGGCTTTGTGCCAGGCATTTCCCGGCGTTGTGTTGGAGGAAGGTTGGCAGACTAAAGATCAATTAACCATTACGATAAAAATCAACGCATTACCTGAAGTGATAGCGTATCTTTACTACCAGCAAGGAGGGTGGTTATCGGTATTATTCGGTAATGATGAACGCAAATTGTGCGGTCACTACGCGGTTTATTATGTACTTTCCATGGAGCAGGGAATTAAATTTTGGATCACCGTTCGAGTTGAAGTGGATGCCGATAAACCGGAGTTTCCATCAGTGACTCCACGTGTTCCGGCAGCTGTATGGGGCGAACGTGAAGTCCGCGATATGTACGGTTTGATGCCTGTTGGTTTGCCCGATGAGCGTCGTCTGGTACTACCCGATGACTGGCCTGATGATCTCTATCCATTGCGTAAGGATAGTATGGATTATCGTCAGCGTCCTGCACCGACCACTGACAGCGAAACTTACCAATTTATTAATGAGCTGGGTAATAAAAAAAATAATGTGCTACCCATTGGCCCATTACACGTCACTTCTGATGAACCCGGTCACTTTCGTTTATTTGTTGATGGCGAAAATATTGTTGACGCTGATTATCGCCTCTTTTATGTCCACCGTGGTATGGAAAAATTGGCTGAAACACGGATGGGTTATAACGAAGTGACATTTTTGTCTGATCGGGTCTGTGGTATTTGTGGTTTTGCTCACAGTACTGCTTATGCCACCTCAATTGAGAATGCAATGGGAATTGTGGTCCCAGAGCGAGCCCAAATGATCCGTGCCATTTTGCTAGAGATCGAACGTTTGCATTCCCATTTGCTTAACTTAGGTTTGGCCTGCCATTTTGTTGGTTTCGATTCAGGTTTTATGCAATTTTTTCGCGTACGTGAATCTTCTATGAAGATGGCTGAAATCCTGACCGGGGCACGTAAAACCTATGGACTTAACTTAATTGGCGGTATTCGTCGTGATCTGCTTAAAGATGACATGAAAAAGACCCGCCAATTGGCTCAGCAGATGCGGCGTGAAGTGCAAGAGCTGGTGGAGATATTATTAACGACGCCCAATATTGAGCAGCGTACTGTCGGCATTGGGCGCTTAGATCCGCAAGTCGCACGTGATTTTAGCAATGTTGGCCCGATGGTCCGCGCCAGTGGTCATGCCCGTGATACGCGCAGGGATCACCCTTTTATCGGTTACGGTTTACTACCGTTAGAGGTGCATAGCGAACAAGGATGCGATGTACTTGCTCGCCTCAAAGTTCGTATCAATGAAGTCTTTACCTCACTCAATATGATTGATTTTGGTTTGGATAATCTTCCTGCTGGTGCATTAATGGTAGAGGGATTTACTTATATTCCACACCGTTTTGCTTTAGGTTTTACTGAAGCACCACGCGGCGATGATATTCACTGGAGCATGACCGGCGACAATCAAAAACTGTGGCGCTGGCGCTGTCGGGCGGCAACTTATGCCAATTGGCCGACACTGCGCTATATGCTACGTGGCAATACTGTGTCTGATGCGCCATTGATAATTGGTAGTCTTGATCCCTGTTATTCCTGTACTGATCGTATGACTGTTGTCGATGTGCGTAAGAAAAAGAGTCAAGTGGTGCCTTATAAAGAACTAGAACGTTACAGTATTGAACGTAAGAATTCACCGCTGAAATAACTTTTGCTTTTGCTGAGACTATTTACCTTTGAATCTTATCTGGGTAATGGTAAGCCGTTTATGATTAACTGGTGCAATTTCTTTCGCCAGTTGCACGCAGTTAGCAAAAGCCAACTGGAGTTATCATGTTTAATTTTATTAAGAAAGCTTTAAAAACCGGGATTGTTACTGAAGATTATCCACTGACGCCAATTGAAGTGGATAAAAACTTTCGCGGTAAACCGCAACATAATTCACAACAATGTATCGGTTGTGCGGCATGCGTCAACGCTTGTCCATCCAATGCATTAACCACCGAAATTGATTTGCCAAAAGGCCAGTTGCGCTGGCAATTAAACCTTGGTCGTTGCATTTTTTGTGGTCGTTGTGAAGAGGTTTGTCCAACGGCAGCCATTCGTTTGTCACAGGAATATGAACTAGCAGTATGGCGCAAAGAAGATCTTTGCCAGCAAGCACAATTTGCTATTTGTTATTGCCGGCTATGTCAGCGTCCTTTGGCAGTAAAAAAAGCGATCAACTACGTCATCGAGATACTCAAACATAATGGCGACCCACGGACTGAACATCATCGACAAAGTTTTGAAACTTGCCCTAATTGCAAGCGGTTACAGGGATTGACTCCGTCAGATAAAATCGATTTAAGCCGTGAAATGAAGGAGACAATTTGATGAGCCAGTTTTTGCCATCGCGTGATCAGCAAGGTATGCCGGTACCGCTAGCAATAGATGAATCTATCGCACGAATGAAAGCATTATTGTTGAAGAAAATTAAACGCTCGGCTTATGTTTATCGGGTTGACTGTGGCGGTTGTAATGGTTGTGAAATTGAAATTTTTGCCACCATTTCACCCATTTTTGATGCCGAACGTTTTGGCATTAAGGTCGTTCCTTCCCCACGTCATGCTGATATATTGCTGTTCACTGGGGCAGTTACGCGTGCAATGCGTACGCCAGCGTTACGCGCCTGGCACTCGGCTCCTGATCCTAAAATTGCGATATCCTATGGCGCCTGTGGTAATTCAGGTGGCATTTTTCATGATCTCTATTGTGTTTGGGGCGGAACGGATAAGATTGTGCCAGTCGATGTATATATTCCTGGTTGTCCACCCACCCCTGCTGCGACGCTATACGGTTTTGCCATGGCGTTAGGGCTGCTGGAGCAAAAAATTCATCTGCGCAAACCTTCTGAAGAAGATAATCAGCCGGCAGAAATGCTACATCCAGATATGGTGCAACCCTTACGAGTGCGTATCGACCGCGCTGCCCGTCGTTTAGCCGGCTATCGCTATGGTCGTCAGATTACCGACAATTTTATCAATTATCTTATGCAGGGTGAAGATCGGGTGGCGCAGTGGCTGGCTGATGAAAATGATCCGCGCTTAAGTGAAATTGTTGCCAATCTTAGCCAGATCGTTAAGCGGGAGCAGGTTAAATGAGTGACAAGGTGGTGTTCAGTCAACTGAGCCGTAAATTTATTGATGAAAATGAAGCTACGCCACCGCAGGCACAGCAAGTTATCTATTACGGACTTGCCATTGGTCACCATTTAGGCGTGATAGATTGTTTACAAGCTGTGCTTAGCTGTCCCTGGCCAGAATATCAGCTCTGGATTGCTACCCTCGAAGCAGGAAGTGAAGCGCAGCGGAAAATGGCGGGTGTTACGCGTTATGGCGAAATTGTTATTGATAGCAGCCATGTGGCAATGCTGGCAAAGGCTTTTAGCGCGGCGCTAAACCAACAGACTAACCAACAGCAAAGTTGGAGCCAGCAGATGTTGAGTATGCTAGCCAATATTCAGCAGGAGAGTGCTATCTATTTGATGGTAAGGAGGGAGCGTGGCTGATGTTTTACTCTGTGTCGGCAATAGCATGATGGGTGATGACGGCGCAGGCCCATTGCTGGCACAGATGTGTCGTGCTACACCACAAGGGGAATGGATAGTAATTGATGGTGGTAGTGCGCCAGAAAATGATATCGGCGTTATTCGCCAATTACAGCCAAATCGTTTATTGATTGTCGATGCTACCGACATGGGACTGGCGGCTGGTGAAATCCGGCAGATCGATCCACAAGATATTGCTGATATGTTTATTATGTCGACCCATAATATGCCACTTAGCTATCTTATTGAGCAGCTAAAAGAGGATACTAATGAGGTGATTTTCTTAGGTATCCAGCCAGATATTGTCGGCTTTTATTACCCGATGACGGCAGCGGTAAAAATAGCCGTTGCAACAGTTTATGCCAGTCTGGCTGATATTCAGCAGCTAAGGCAGTTCCGGCCACTATAAATGTTTCATCGTATATAGTAGCAAGAGGCTTGGCTAACATGACTTTCTCGTTTTAGACAGGCATTTTTATCCTACTAATACGATTTAACCGAATTACTTCGATATTTATCATCGTCAATCGTGATGATGACAAGCACGTGCCAATTTTTTGTTAACTTAAAATTGGCACAGTTTATGAATATATTTCTCTATTGACTGTCATTGCTGGAGAAGTGAATGAATTGTTTCATTATTACTGATGCAAATAAATGTATTGGTTGTCGTACCTGCGAAGTGGCTTGTGTGGTATCTCATCAGGAAACACAAGACTGTGCTTCAGTCACAGCTAAGACTTTCTTACCGCGTATCCATGTTATTAAAGGTGTTAGTGTCTCTACCGCCACTACCTGCCGCCAATGTGAAGATGCGCCCTGTGCCAATGTTTGTCCTAATGGTGCAATTATGCGCGAGAGCGATTTTGTTCACGTTCATCAAGAGCGTTGTATTGGCTGTAAGACTTGTGTTGTCGCTTGTCCTTATGGTGCGATGGAGGTGGTTTTACGGCCAGTAGTACGCAATAGTGGGGCTGGGTTGAATGTTGTGGTTGAGAAGGCGCAAGCAAATAAATGTGATCTTTGCCATCATCGGTCTGAAGGGCCGGCTTGTATTCAGGCTTGTCCTACCAACGCAATTATGTGTGTTGATCGTAACAAACTGGAACAACTCAATCTTGAGAAGCGTCGGCGGGCGGCGTTAAATGGTATGGCTAACCAAATTTTCTAACTAGCCAGCGCGATATTAGCCAATATGAAGAGTGAAAATGGTACCTTATTGCGGATCTATGGCAAAGTTCAGGGGGTCGGATTTCGGCCCTGGATTTGGCAATTGGCACAGCGATTAACCCTTAAAGGGGAGGTTTATAACGACGGTGCCGGCGTGGTGGTGCGTATTGTTGGCGATGCCAATAGATTACTTGATCTATTGCCAATCGATTGCCCACCCTTAGCTCGTATCGATCAGGTGCAGCAATTTCCCTGGCACTGGCGTCAATTGCCGCAGGATTTCACTATCCAGCATAGCGTGCCGGCAACGATGGCAACCCAAGTTGCTCCCGATGCGGCTACTTGCCCGGCGTGTTTGCAAGAAATGAATGATCCAAGCCAACGTCGTTATCGCTACCCATTCATTAATTGTACTCATTGTGGGCCGCGCCTCACGATTATTCGCGCGATACCCTATGATCGACCGTTTACCGTTATGGCTGCTTTTCCGCTATGTGCGCCTTGCGCAGCAGAATATCGTGATCCTGCTGATCGCCGTTTCCATGCCCAACCCATTGCCTGTCCTGATTGCGGACCGCAGCTAGCTTGGCTGGCGGAAAATGAGCGACAAGAAAAAGAGGCAGCAATTCAGGCAGCTATTAGCGCATTGAAAAAGGGTAAAATTATTGCCATCAAAGGGATAGGTGGTTTTCACCTGGCTTGTGATGCCAACAATCGAACGGCAGTAAAGCGCTTGCGTCAGCGTAAACGGCGACCGTCAAAGCCCTTAGCCGTGATGATCACCGATGCAATGGCCAGCCTGCTGCCTGAACAGACTCAGTCACTTTTGCGACTGCCCGCGGCACCAATTGTGTTAGTGGATAAACAATGGCTATCGTTAGTTGATGAGATAGCACCACAGCTTAACGAAGTCGGTGTCATGCTGGCGGCAAATCCCTTACAACATCTATTAATGCAAGCTGTCGCGCGTCCATTAGTGATGACCTCAGGCAATCTCAGTGGCTGTCCGCCGGCATTGAATAATGAACAAGCATTGACGGATCTGATTGATATTGCTGACGGCTGGCTATTACACAATCGGGATATTTTACAGCGGATGGATGATTCCGTTATGCGCGCCTGCGGTGAAATGCTGCGTCGAGCCAGAGGTTTTGTACCAGACAGCTTGTCTTTACCGCCCGGTTTTAGCAATGTACCGCCGTTGTTATGCTTAGGCGCTGATCTAAAAAATACTTTCTGCCTGATAAGGGATCAACAGGCGATACTCAGCCAGCATCTGGGCGATCTCAATGAGCAAAATGTGTAAGCACAGTGGTGGCAGGTAGTGACCAGGATGCAACAAATTTGGCAGTTCACGCCACAAAAAATCGTTAATGATAAACATCCTGCCTATCGAACACAACAACTGGCGCAGCAGATGGCTTTGCCGATAGTAAAGGTGCAGCATCACCATGCTCATGCCGTCGCCTGTTTGGCTGAGCATCTTTGGCCACGGCATGCAGGTGATGTTATCGCATTGATCCTCGATGGAATTGGTTGGGGAGAGCATGATCAGTTATGGGGCGGGGAATGTTTACGCGTCAATTATGACGCATGTGAAAAATTGGCAGGATTGCCGGCAGTCGCGCTGCCGGGTGGTGATTTGGCCGCATGTCAACCATGGCGAAATCTATTGGCTCAGTGGTTGGCATTTGTACCAGACTGGCAAATGCGATCGGAAGCCAAAATATTAGCCGATAAACCTTGGCCGCCATTAGCACGGGCAATAGAGCGAGGGATCAATGCCCCGCCGGCTTCTTCTGCCGGACGCTTATTTGATGCGATTGCGGCAGCACTAGATTGTGCTCCGGCGCAACAGAGTTATCAGGGCGAAGCAGCTAGCAAATTGGAGGCTCTGGCGCTAACGGTAAATCATATCAATCACCCAGTGACGCTACCGGTCAAAGATAACCAATTAGATATGGTGACATTTTGGCAACAATGGCTGGATTGGCAGGCACCGAAAGCTTGGCGTGCCTGGGCCTTTCATGATGCGTTGGCGAAAGGATTAGCAGATTTGGCTGCCCATCATGCGCAGTGGCGAAAAATCTCCACCATTGTTTGTGGTGGCGGTGTATGGCATAACCGCTTACTGCGGCAACAGCTAAAGTTTTGGTTAACTGATTTTCAACTATTGTTGCCGATGAATTTACCTGCCGGTGATGGCGCCATTGCTTTTGGTCAAGCGCTGATTGCAGCAGCAAAATTTACTTAATACCCGGTGCAAAACGTCAAAAGATTGCCCAGCCAGTGAGGTGATAATAATAGCGCTTTTATTCTCGTTGACATAAGGGCAGTTTGTTAGTGGCTGGTTTGTCATGTCATTTATGTCAAAGGAATGACACTGTTAGTAAAAATGAATATTTTTTCTTTATTTTCCATTTAGTTAATTATATTGGTGTGTGTGGCATGCTTCATGCATCTTAATGTTTAATCCTTTTCCAATGATGAAATTAACAGGAGTAATACGGATGAAAAAAGTCGTCACGGTTTGCCCCTACTGTGCATCAGGTTGCAAAATCAACCTGATGGTTGATAAAGGCAAAATTGTCAAAGCTGAGGCGGCGCAGGGGAAAACCAATCAAGGTAATTTATGCCTAAAAGGTTATTACGGTTGGGATTTTATCAATGATACCCAAATCCTTACCCCGCGCCTGAAATCACCGATGATCCGTCGGCAACGGGGCGCTAAGCTGGAAGCTGTTTCTTGGGATGAAGCACTGAACTATGTTGCCAACAAGTTGAGTGCTATTAAAGCTCAATATGGGCCGGATGCCATTATGACTACCGGTTCCTCCCGTGGCACAGGCAATGAAACCAATTACATTATGCAAAAATTTGCCCGTGCGGTTATCGGCACTAATAATGTTGATTGCTGTGCGCGTGTTTGACACGGCCCATCGGTTGCAGGTCTGCACCAGTCGGTCGGAAATGGCGCAATGAGTAATTCTATTGTCGGTATCGAAGATACTGATTTAGTTTTTGTTTTTGGTTATAACCCAGCTGATTCTCACCCTATTGTGGCTAATCGGGTGATCAAAGCTAAGCAAAAAGGAGCGAAGATTATTGTTTGCGATCCGTGGAAAATTGAAACTGCCCGTATCGCCGATATGCATCTGGCATTAAAAAATGGCTCTAACATCGCATTACTCAATGCAATTGGCCATGTCATTATTGAAGAAGATCTTTACGACCATGCCTTTGTTGCTGCGCGAACGGAAGGTTTTGCCGAATATCGTATAATTGTTGCCGGTTATACGCCAGATTCAGTAGAAGCGGTCACCGGGGTTAGCGCGCAGGATATTCGCCAGGCCGCGCGGCTCTATGCGCAAGCGGAACGAGCCACTATTCTCTGGGGTATGGGAGTAACCCAGTTCTATCAAGGGGTAGAAACCGTGCGATCACTAACCAGCCTGGCACTGCTAACTGGCAATCTGGGCAAACCCAGTGTTGGTGTCAATCCGGTACGTGGGCAAAACAATGTGCAAGGTGCTTGTGACATGGGAGCATTGCCGGACACCTATCCCGGTTATCAGTATATTAATGTAGCAGAACATCGGCAAAAATTTGCTCAAGCCTGGGGGGTTGAGAGCCTACCGGCAAATGTTGGTTATCGCATTAGTGAGTTACCTCATAGAGTGGAACATGGCGAAGTTCGTGCCGCTTATATTATGGGTGAAGATCCATTGCAAACTGATGCTGAGTTACCAGCAGTACGTCAAGCATTTGCTGATTTAGAATTGGTCATTGTGCAGGATATCTTCAATGACCAAAACCGCTGCGGCAGCAGATGTGATCTTGCCTGCAACTTCTTGGGGCGAGCATGAGGGTGTTTATACTGCGGCAGATCGGGGTTTTCAGCGTTTTTTTAAAGCGGTAGAGCCAAAATGGGATCTAAAAACCGACTGGCAAATTATTTGCGAAATTGCTACTCGCATGGGTTATCCGATGCACTACAACAATACGCAACAAATTTGGGATGAATTGCGGCGTTTATGCCCGGATTTCTATGGTGCTACTTATGAAAAAATGGGTGAACTAGGCTATATCCAGTGGCCGTGTCGTAGTGAATCTGATGATGATCAGGGAACAGATTACCTGTTTGAAAAGACATTTTCCACACCCAACGGCTTGGGACAGTTCTTTACTTGTGACTGGGCGCCGCCCTTAGATCGCATCAACGAAGAGTATCCACTGGTACTTTCCACCGTGCGTGAAGTGGGGCACTACTCCTGCCGCTCAATGACTGGTAACTGCGCGGCACTGGCCGCTTTGGCTGATGAACCGGGTTATGTACAAATTAACACCGCGGATGCTAAAAAGCTGGGTATTGAAGATCAAGCCTTGGTTTGGATCCAGTCACGAAAAGGGAAAGTAATCACCCGCGCGCAAGTCAGTGAGCGTCCTAATAAAGGCGCGGTATATATGACTTACCAGTGGTGGATTGGCGCTTGCAATGAACTGGTGGCGGAAAATTTAAGCCCGATAACTAAAACACCAGAGTTTAAATTCAGCGCTGTTCGATTGGAGTCTATCGCCGATCAACGTGCTGCTGAACAATATGTGATTGATGAATATCATAAGTTGAAAAAACAACTGCGTGAAAGCGCTTTAGGTTAGATAAAGATTGACGGTTTTATTTAATCAGATAAACAACCCCAATTGGGGTTGTTTATATTTGTTAGTTTAAAAATTGTATCGGACTGCAATTAATCAAGTTAGCCAAATACTGACCCAATTTGCTTTTTTTTCGATTTTGCTTGCTTTAATTATTCTCTTTCTTGTCAGGAAAGTTTTCTAGGAATAGGGCGTAGCGGTCAATAAATTTTTGCTTATCACATTCTGGTGAATTTTTAAATTTCTTCTTACACAGGTCTTTCATTTCGTCTCGTTTACTTTCTTTTAAGTTTATTATCTCTATTACGTCGTCATTTTGATTATCAGTAGTATAAATTAATGTATCGCTATTATTTGCCAAAGAAAGTGAGTTAAAACCGACTAACAAGCTAATAGTAAAAATTTTCAATCGCCATTTCATCGTCTATCCTCCTAAAAGCGTAAAAATGAATACTGATAATAATTATATTTTTAACATTTTCATTACTATTTTGTTGTGTGGATAGTTTTCCAGCGAAAAATAGAAGATATTACTTAACAAGTTAAATAGAGATAGCTAATTAGGCTACCAGCTATTAATGCTCAAGACAGAGATAAGTTTTGCCTTATCTCTGTTAATGTCTGCTTAATATTATTTAACTTTACATTAAATTTTACTATCGAATATCAATACAGCCTTCGCCGCTATATTCATGAGTGGGAGGATTGCAGTTTTTTTCTACTGCGTAATCATCATCTACTGCGTTATCATCACCTACTGCTTTATCATTACCTTTAAAATAGATTGCATCTTTATCTTTTACAGTGCTACTGCTAGGTGTTTTGTCACCGGCTAAAGCAAAAAAGTTAGATGACAAAAGTGTAGTAATAATGAGAATTTTAATAGTTGATTTCATAATTAATCCTCCGATAGATAGGTAAAAATTATGATATATATCACACTTATAATCTTAACATAAAATTAACATTTATGTTAATTGTTTTGGTGGTTATTGTTTGTGTGGTTATTATGCTAATTGAGCAAATTGGTAGCTTCAAATGAACGTTCGTATCAATATATTAGTGTTATTTAAATTTGTAGTTAGTAAGTTTTTCCGTTGAAAAAAATAAAATAATTATTGCTTAAGTGGCCAGCTTGGTAATGCTAACGAATTTTGTGTGGCAACAAAAACAGCATCAAGTTAAACAAAATTAAATTATTTATTAGTAAATTTAATATTAATTAAACAAATAATTTTTATTAAAATTAGCTTAAATTAAATAAACAAAAATAGCCTATTAAGCTTTATCTTTTTCATTAAAATTAATACTTCCTTCTATTTAGTGATGATATTCTGAAATATCTAACATACTAATAATCATCATAAAAATAGAGATGTCTTATGAGAATATGGGAAGATTTTTATCGTTTAGATAACCTTAATTTAGCTTTTTTAAATAATACTTCAGCGGAATAAGCAATCATTTTTGGTAATGGTAAAAATCAAATATCTATTTCAATAAAAGCAAATACTGTCTTTATCTGCTTTCAATCAATACATACAAAATCGTTCCGTACAGGAAAAGTCGCGTTGTTATAGCTCAGGATGTGAGGTGCTATTGGAAAAAGGCGCAGGCGTTTTCCTAACATGGCAGGCGTCATAACAGATGTTTTCAAAGATTGAATTCGTGGCGAGTTCCGTTGTGCATTTAGGGTTTTAATTAGCTTGAAATCCATCGTGAGAAAGCAGAAAAGGTTGTACTTTTCTGCGGTCCGTATATGCCATGCGTCTTGACTATTTTTTTGCCGAGGACTGCAACGAGGGATGCATATTCAGGATCTTCAGCTTCCATTTTCTTTAGCAGCTGGAATAGTTGTTCGCGTTGATCTGGAGGTCTCATCCACGATGAGCCAAGAGAAGAAAACATATGGTCGTCAATACTCTCCAGCAACACGTTCTCAAACAGGTTATAGTCAAAATACCCACACCTTCGAAAGCGCCCAAGTGGCTGATAGAATTGCTCGTTATATAGTTCAGCAGACGAATAAAGAGTTAAGAATCCCGCCTTTTGAAGAAAGATGAGACCCGGAAGATAGACGATCTCATCATATTCGCGCACTTTAGTATTAACTGGATGAACCGGAATTCGTGCTAAGTACCCAGTTTCGATAGAATGCTTGCCCCAAAGTTTCTGGCCCATGGAAACCCAAGCTGTTTTATGAGTTGTCGCATGCGCAAGTACTGTATTATCGACCAATACACCAATTGGGCCATTTGCTTTTAAATCACATTGGGCACGATAGGTTGAAAGATAAATCAACCAACTGGCAATGCGCGGACTATATTTAAATTTCAAATGCTCTATATATCGTGAGAAATTTATCATAATGTTCGGTGCTTTTAACCTTTCTGACTTAATTTACTGCATACCTATCGCTAAATAAAAGAGAAGAGAAAACTGAGTTATGTCCTAATTTATGACCATACTTTCAGGTGATTCTTTGAGAGCTCTCAAACGGCAAGATACAAGACTCTGTATCTAATGCTGTGATGCAACCAATTCAATTAATGAGTAAATATTGAAGCACGAGAAATGCCGGTGCGAGAATTAATCTATGAGTTCGATAAAGTAGCATTGAAAGAGTACTCATCATTCGTTATTTTAAATGATAATAGGATTATCACAGACGCTAGTAAACCTATCGCTAATGAACAAATTTCAAAAGAGTTAACTCTCGGTATTTTAATTAAATAAGATGAACAAACGGATTGATCATGATCATTCACTTTACTAATAGATTTGAAAATCTAATTTCGATTATTTCATCTAAATCATTTTTACTGCATTATTGTGGTGAATATTTTGGTGATAAAAGAGGGAAAGTAGTTTCTCGATCTGCTCACCCTATGGTTTCATTTAGTGAGTATGAACATAATGAATTATATAAAAAAATAATAACATACGGTAGATATGGAATTGCTCTATGCAAAAAATGGGCTGAGCAAAATGGATTATCACCTGTAAATTATATTGAAAAAAATTCTCCAGCGGCTTTAGGACTTATAGCTTTACTAAGATCTCGCCAAGTTGGTACGTTACCGAAACACCTTCGACTTCCCGTTATTCAGTTGAAGTGTTTTATAAAGCATGTCTCTGGTTACAATAGTTACTTTGGTGAAGAAGACTTTGATTTTAAGTATGAGAACGAGTGGCGGTTTGTTCCAACAATCCAGCAAATTAAGGGTGGAAGAATATCATTGGACTTCTCTAAATATAATGAAGATAAAATAAAATACAATGAAAAAATAGCACCTTATGCACTCAGATTTTTTTTGGCTAATATAAGATATATCTATGTTGAAAATGAATCTCAACGTCAGAAATTAACCTCACTTTTTGGACTTTCCGCTGAGAAAGTTGTATTAGCTACTTGGAAGAAATCAATGAAAAGCAAAGTCGTCTAATGTTTTCCGTATTTGAGTTCAATTTATGATTAAGTTTGCTCCTCGTTCATAGCCGACAGTCTGATTTGGCCGCAAAACACGGCCAAATTAGTACAGAGTTAACACACATCATCCAACAAGCTGCCTTCCTTCATCTCACCCACAAACATATTTCCACGATCCGTAGCCATAACAAAATCAGCCCACCATTGTATCATCGGACGGCGCTGTTAAAGGTAATCGCTGCAGTTATAAACACTACATACCTCTTTTTTGTTTATAAGAGCAAGCGCTATTTCAATGACATCAGGCGGAAATTTACTACTTGATTGTTAATTGTTAATGGACTGAGCCGGTTTGATGCGGTTGGGAAAGATAAATTTTGATTATTACTCAGTGGTTTCGTCATTTCCAGAAAGGAGACAACTTCATCTTTGTCAAAGATCGTAGTATCGGAACTGCCAGAGTTTACTACCGCTATATTTAACAAGCAAAATGAGTCAATCTCATTTTACAGAATATAGTCAGCATCTTTAGGTTTAGCTATTTTGTTTTCCGTATCCTGACGGTTTAGTTTTTCTTACCATGATGAGTCTCAATGCTTTAGACCCAATGAAGACCTTATAGCTTATCGTTGGGACTATCAATGGGCCTAAAAGGTTCGGATTTAATTAGTTGGCTTCAGACTTAGCTGGACAAATTGAGGATACAAAAAAGCCCGCAGGGCTTGTACCATGCGGGCTCTTAGGACTTCATCGGATGACTCTGGTAATCACCGATGGAGAATTTTGGTGGAGCTGGCGGGAGTTGAACCCGCGTCCGAAATTTCTACATTCTCTAAAGAGGTATAGGTAAAACAATGAGCTACTAGAAAAATCAATTATTTAACTACCGATAACTGACGGTAACTAACGACGTCTAGCGTTAATTAATTAGTTATATGGACACTAAGTGGACATAATAAATTGCAATCGATGTTAAAAGCAATGATTATTCATCCAGTAAAAATAGTGGGTTTTTAGTGACTGCATCTTCTAAATGGCTAGGGGCGAAATGAGCATATATCATTGTCATCTTTATATCGGAATGCCCAAGAATATCTCTTAATACTAAAATATTCCCCCCGTTCATCATAAAGTGGCTTGCGAATGTATGGCGTAAAACGTGTGTACATTGTCCTTCTGGTAGTTCGATGCCAACTTTATTTACTGTTCTTTCGAAAGTTTTACGGCAAGGGGTAAATAGCTTTCCCCTTTTTTTGGGAATTTCATTATAAAGTTCTTTTGAAATAGGAACAGTTCTTACTTTTTTGCTTTTTGTGTTTTTGTAAGTAATACGATATGGAGTTACTTGGCTACTTTCTAAGTTTTCAGCTTCGCTCCATCTTGCGCCAGTTGAAAGACATATTTTTGCTATCATTAAAACGCTATCGCTTTTAGATTCAGCAAGGGCATCTAGTAAAACTTTGATTTCGTCTTTGTATAGAAAAGTGACCATGCTTTCATCAACTTTAAAAGTAGGTAGGCCAGCAAGAGGGTTAGGTAAAGACCAATGACCTAATTTTTTTAAAGTACCAAAGACTGCTGATAAATTGCGTTGTTCATGATTAACCGTAACAGGCTTTATTTCCATGCACCGCCCATTAACATCAGGTATTTCACCTTTTAAGCGACCCTCACGATATAAACTAAAATCAGATGCGGTTAGTTGTGATGCGATTGGATCGCCTAGCCCTGCACAGATAGCTTTTAGCTTTGACATCATACGGTCTACATCTGTTAATGTCCTACCGTATAAATCATGCCATTGATTAATTAAATCAGATAACCGTCTGTTGTCCTGTTTTTCACCAAGCCAAGGTTTATTTTCCATTTCCCCGAGAATATATTTCTCGTAATAAAGAGCTTCACCTTTCGTGGCGAATTTTTTGCGTATTCGCTTACCATTAACACCATTAGGACGAATGTCACAGAGCCATTCACCAGATTCAATTTTTCTAACAGTCATTTTATTATTGGTTTTCGATAATAGTAATAACACGACCTAACACAGTTAAGTCCTCTAAATCACAATCAAAAGGTATGCCAACTCCCGATACGCGAACTTTCTTAATTGGTATTCGAGTCAATTCGCGAACACTGATTTTTCCCTCAATATCCACTAACCATTTACCGTCAAAAATATCACTGAATTTATTATCAATGATGTAGTAAGTGTTATCTTCTTGTATTGATTTTGGTTCGTCGGGTAGTGGTGCGGTATTCTTGAACATCGCCTTATCAAACATTACATTGCTAGCAGGTATTAATTCACCATTCACTAAACGAAAATTAGGCAGTTTGAGAATATCTACTTTTTCATTATCAAATGGCTTACCCTTACCAAATGTTAACCATTCTAAATTTGCCCCCGTTTCTATTGAACAGCGAACAACCATATCTGCGGGAAAAACAGCGCGTTTATAGCGGCCTGATATTCCACTGGCACCCATGTTAAAATGTTCAGCCATCATTAATTTTGATGAAAAACCATAGGCTTCCATTATTCTATCTAAGACGTTTGCATTGTCTGGGCATGAAATAAAATCAAAAGATTCACTCATCAAGCACTCCGAATTTATCACTTAAAGAAATTAAAAATACAAATCGAGTTGACAATTCACGATTCGTAAAGTAAATTTCTCATATCGAAAATATAACGATATCTGTCGATATCTAACGAAAATTACAGTTAACAAGAGAGTTTGCCTCATGAAAACACAATGTTCAACAGATATGAGCGACAAGCGTCGCTGGATTCCGTTATCTGAGTTCTGTGAGCGTGAAAATATCAAAATTCGCACTGCTCGTACATGGATGAGTAACGGAAAGCTAAAAATCAAACCCAAAAAAAGTTCTCATGAACGAGTATATATTGATTGGGATGCGTACTATAAAGAGTGGTACATCTAATTTACCTCACGTTTCGTGGTTAACGTATTCACTAATAGTGAATTTGGATAAGAGTAAAATCTATGTTTGATTATCAGGTTTCCAAACAAAATCACTTTGATAATGCGTGTCGCGCTTTTGCGATTGCTCATAAAGGCGATCTTGTTCAGATAGCGGAAGCAATCGGCATGAATGCGCAAATGTTGCGTAATAAGTTAAATCCTGAACAACCGCATCAATTTACTTGTGCTGATATTGTAAGCGTAACGGATGCAACAGAAGATGCAACTTTAATTGATGGTTTGTTAGAGCAACTTCAATGTCAGCCGTCAGTACCTTTAAATAATGCCAGTGGGGGAAATTTCCCTACATATATTTTAAATGCAACAGCCGAAGTTGGAAAGCTAGCAAGCCAAGTAGTTTTGGCAGGTCGAATTAATAATGCCCGTTCCGCTGAAATTAAACAGAGTGTTAATAATGCGATCCGTTGTTTAGCATTAGTCGGTGTGACAATTTCAGCTCGTCTACAATCATCTCCTGCGTTTGTTACTGCAATAGATACGGTTGCGGGATTCAGTCAATTAATGGTGTGATTATGACAATACTATTTAGGAATTCCACCACTGAGGATAGAAATGATTCTTTCCCATGTCGTGAGGGGATATTTACTTTCCAAATCATAACCATGTATAGCAATACTGGCTCTTTTTCTCGCGGGGTTATAGAGAGAAGTCAACACTTGCGTATCGCTTTTTTCGATAGTTTGTATTTGTTTAATGATTTCACTTTCAGACAGATGAGGGATTTCATCAATCAAAATACGGTAACGATTCGCTTGAGCCTTGGCATTACCCGCTTTTTCGCCAAATTTGAAACCAAATTGCATCGCGGAGACAAAAGCAATAATAAAACCAAACAGCCATCCGAGTTGTGTACTTGCGAAAACAGAAGCACCAAGAAACAACTGGGTAAAAGAACAAAATTGATTACATCGGCGGTTAAAAGTACCCGTCATTTCTTCAAGGTAAAGAGAGTAATTAGCTTCAAAAACGAGGTTTCTTTCTGGTTGTTTGGTCATGATAAATCCTTATTTTTTATCCTGCTCCTCGGTTGGCTGTTGCTGCTGTTTAGGTGGTGCTTGTTCAGCCGGAGCGGGACGGTGAATACGATGATAATCCTTACGGTCTTCTGACATAAGTATTTCCTTTGGTAGGTTTGTTTGTAAGCGATTCAATCTTACCACAAAACATGAGCCGGACATGGCTAAAATCCGGCACTTTATTCATAAGAGAGGACAATATGACTCAAGCACACAAGCAACAATATAAATACAAAGTTACAGGCGATTCATTTAAAACAAAATCTAACAATGATTTAAAAGTGATCATCCCTGTAATTGTTTTTGCCACTATCTATTTACTAGCAAGAATATAGGGAAAAATTATGTACCAGAACCCGATAGAGCTAGAACAACGCGCCCAATACATGCAATTAGACCAGCGCATTAATGGGCTTAATAAAACATCAGAAATTAAATCAAAACACTTTGGTTTAAAAAATGATGAGCTGAAATATTTTATAAAAGAAATGCGCGACCGTTTTAATGAGCATCACGAAGAAAATAAAAAGTTTTTAGGCGTTATTTTCTATATGGCGAATATTGATAAAAGCCGCCACGATTGCCAATTTGAAGATCTCACCACTAAAGAGATTTTTAATATCGTCAAAGCCATTAATCATATAAAAGCCATTAGCGCATTTTTACCAAAAAACTTAGCCTTACCCCTTAGTTAAATAACCGAAAAGAATTAATGACATTGATTTGTCAGAGCTTTTTACACGCTAAATTTAGGAAAATAAATAAATGAATATAACAGAACCAACATTTACCCCCGTATTAGATGCCGCTTCAACAGATGCATTTTTAATTTATGATTGCATTAACTGTAATCGTCAAGATGAACGCAAAGTTTGTAATGACCGTTATGCGTCACGCCTGCGTAAATTACAAATGTATGTGCTGAATGAAAAACCTGATTATGTGGCTATAAGTCAGTTATTAGAAAGTGAAATTAATCATGTGGAAAATATGAGAGGCGTTAGGTAATCAGATTTGCTCATGCAATACCTCGTCATCAAAAACGAATAGCGGCATAACAAATATTATGCCGCTTAACCTACTTAAAATATCCCATTTTTCATTTTCATGAGATTTAAATGATTAACGTTTCAATGAATAATGTTAAGAAAACTGCCTATTACAAGCCTTTAAAACCCATTAAAAGGCCATTTCCGACCTATCCAGAACTTTATGAAAAAGAAAAAAGAGCCAAAGCATTAGCAAATGCGCAAACGCTACTTTCAGAACAACCTAAAATTGTTCAAATTACCGTTAATAAACGCTTTGATACGTTATTAAAAGAACAAGGTCGTGAGCGTGCGAATGCTTATCTTGCTAAAAATTTTTGTGAACGGATATATCCAAGAATAGAACTTGTCACTAA
>NZ_CAJCFU010000041.1:0-2103 GCF_903968575.1 Arsenophonus endosymbiont of Apis mellifera
GATAATTCAAACATTGATTCAATTTGTAATTTTGATTTAAGAACAGCATCTGCAATTAAAGCTAACTTTTCATCAAACGTGACATCTTGATCACTACTTTGCTCATTTTTTTTCTTTAAAACCCTCGCCCCTATTTTTAACATTTCCAATGCTACGGCGGTTCGATTTGCTGTTGATTTATTCTCTCCATCCTGTAATTTTTTTTCTATCATTTCATCAATAAATTCCAAAACAGAAAAAGGCACTCTTAGTGTCATCGGGTAATTTTTTTGACTTTCCATTTTATACCTTACAATTTGTTACATTTATTTGCATTTCAAAAACAATTTATGGCTTGCTGACCAGCATGTTTTAAATTTTTTTTTGCTAAAATTCAGTATAAATCACCTTATAATTGTAATTATAAAATTACTCAAAAGAAAGTTATAACTTTCTTTTGTTTTATTTTATATTATTATCAATANCTTAATNTNAGAATTTTTAACTTTCTTATAAGCAAGTTATAACTTGCTTATAGCTTTCTTTTTGAAANTNTTTTTTTGATTNANATATATACTANATTAATNCAATNACTTNAATTTAAATGAAAAATTATGCAAAATTTATTTTGCGTGTGGTGTGTAAGTTAGTGGTGGAAAAAGCGGATTTGGTGAGGTAACATTGAGAGTCTTTATTAGAATTTCTTTGCAAAATTCTTTTGTTTTATCAGGGCGACAATATGCCGAATTGTGATGTTTTTAATTAAAAGAGATGGGTGATGAAAATTAAAAATTTAATGTGGCTATTGTGTCTTGTTATCTCAAAATTATCGCTTGCTGATTGTTTTGATAAAGCCGGAAGTTATTATCATCTCGACCCCGATTATTTAAGAGCTATTGCATGGCAGGAATCTAATTTCAATCCAAAAGCAAAAAACAAAAATAAAGATGGCTCCCTTGATTTAGGAATCATGCAAATTAACACCAAAACATTTAAATCAATTAAAAAAGAATATCCGGCTTTAACAGAAAATAAATTAGTAAATAATCCATGTCTGAATATTCATATTGGCGCCATGATTTTAAATCGAAATTTTGTCAGGTTTGGTAAAAACTGGCAATCCGTAGGAATGTATAACGCTGGCATGCAAAATAATAACACATCGATTAAAAATCGTTATCGATATGCAAATTTGATTTATCAAAAATATAAAAAGTTAAAATTAGAAAATACCGGAGAGATTAAAATCTAAATCCACTCGGTGGAATAAATAAAATTTGAATCTTACAATTCACTAATGAATTTAACAGAATTAAAAAGGAAATAACCATGTTGAAATCTTTATTAAGATTAGATGAAATGATAACCCCTAAGATTATAATTGTTTTCTATTGGCTTGGGATTATCGCTGTTTTATTTTCTGGAATTGCCGCCATTTTTGCAGGGAGTTATTCTGGGGGTTTTCTCTGGCTTCATTAGTGGCCTAGCCATAATTGTTATCGGCATTATTAGCGTTCGGGTTTCTTGTGAATTAATTATTTTATTATTTAACATTTATACCTAACTTAAAGAAATCGCTGAAAACACAAAATCATGATTCAATTAAAAATTAATCACTCCCAAAAGGTCAATTTTTTCGTTGGGGTGATTAATTTTCCAATCTTCGCTGCAAGTGCAGATAAAGCGCCTCTGCCATTTCATGTAATTCTTCGCACTCATCTGCGCAGTCATCCAGATTGAGCTGATTGAGCTTATCCAAGAGTATTAGGGTTTGACTTTCAATAAAGCCCGCCATATTCAAGGTAGAGAGTTCTTGTTTTGTCATCGTTTGTTAAAGCGTTCAATAATAGATTTGATATAAGGTTATTTTATACGATGATAAGGACTCTTTCTTTTCCTTCGCTGTCTATCAATCGCATGGAGTTTAGCAATACCGGTAAATATATCAGGAACGATTTCGGTTTTTTGGCCATGAAGATGATTACCTAATCCTCCCCAACGTTGAATAAGTAATAAATCACCAAATAAATCATAACTGAGCGCTGCCTCATACCAGCGTGCATCATTTTCCCAACGCCAAACTAACCTAACCATCAACAGGTTGTTGAAACGATTTATTAAGTC
>NZ_CAJCFU010000042.1:0-10911 GCF_903968575.1 Arsenophonus endosymbiont of Apis mellifera
GATAATTCAAACATTGATTCAATTTGTAATTTTGATTTAAGAACAGCATCTGCAATTAAAGCTAACTTTTCATCAAACGTGACATCTTGATCACTACTTTGCTCATTTTTTTTCTTTAAAACCCTCGCCCCTATTTTTAACATTTCCAATGCTACGGCGGTTCGATTTGCTGTTGATTTATTCTCTCCATCCTGTAATTTTTTTTCTATCATTTCATCAATAAATTCCAAAACAGAAAAAGGCACTCTTAGTGTCATCGGGTAATTTTTTTGACTTTCCATTTTATACCTTACAATTTGTTACATTTATTTGCATTTCAAAAACAATTTATGGCTTGCTGACCAGCATGTTTTAAATTTTTTTTTGCTAAAATTCAGTATAAATCACCTTATAATTGTAATTATAAAATTACTCAAAAGAAAGTTATAACTTTCTTTTGTTTTATTTTATATTATTATCAATANCTTAATNTNAGAATTTTTAACTTTCTTATAAGCAAGTTATAACTTGCTTATAGCTTTCTTTTTGAAANTNTTTTTTTGATTNANATATATACTANATTAATNCAATNACTTNAATTTAAATGAAAAATTATGCAAAATTTATTTTGCGTGTGGTGTGTAAGTTAGTGGTGGAAAAAGCGGATTTGGTGAGGTAACATTGAGAGTCTTTATTAGAATTTCTTTGCAAAATTCTTTTGTTTTATCAGGGCGACAATATGCCGAATTGTGATGTTTTTAATTAAAAGAGATGGGTGATGAAAATTAAAAATTTAATGTGGCTATTGTGTCTTGTTATCTCAAAATTATCGCTTGCTGATTGTTTTGATAAAGCCGGAAGTTATTATCATCTCGACCCCGATTATTTAAGAGCTATTGCATGGCAGGAATCTAATTTCAATCCAAAAGCAAAAAACAAAAATAAAGATGGCTCCCTTGATTTAGGAATCATGCAAATTAACACCAAAACATTTAAATCAATTAAAAAAGAATATCCGGCTTTAACAGAAAATAAATTAGTAAATAATCCATGTCTGAATATTCATATTGGCGCCATGATTTTAAATCGAAATTTTGTCAGGTTTGGTAAAAACTGGCAATCCGTAGGAATGTATAACGCTGGCATGCAAAATAATAACACATCGATTAAAAATCGTTATCGATATGCAAATTTGATTTATCAAAAATATAAAAAGTTAAAATTAGAAAATACCGGAGAGATTAAAATCTAAATCCACTCGGTGGAATAAATAAAATTTGAATCTTACAATTCACTAATGAATTTAACAGAATTAAAAAGGAAATAACCATGTTGAAATCTTTATTAAGATTAGATGAAATGATAACCCCTAAGATTATAATTGTTTTCTATTGGCTTGGGATTATCGCTGTTTTATTTTCTGGAATTGCCGCCATTTTTGCAGGGAGTTATTCTGGGGGTTTTCTCTGGCTTCATTAGTGGCCTAGCCATAATTGTTATCGGCATTATTAGCGTTCGCGTTTCTTGTGAGTTAATTATTTTATTATTTAATATTTATGCCAAACTTAAAGAAATTGCTGAAAACACAAAAATAAACCATAATATGTACTAGCTCAGACCTAATCTGACGGTTACCCAGCTTTTCTGGTGCCAGCGTCAGATTAGATTTGAGTTAAATTTTTTTCAGCCCAAATCCTTTTTCCATCAGTTAATGTATCCATTGGCGTCCTGCCGCAGCACATTTTTCCCTGATGAGTTCGTTCATTGTTGTAGTAATCCAGCCAGTCGTCCAGATCTTTCTGCAACATTTACAGAGAATCGTACAGTTTTTTACGGAACGTGACCTGATAAAATTCATTTAGTATGGTTTTATGGAAGCGTTCGCAGATACCATTCGTTTGCGGGTGACGAGCCTTCGTTTTTGTATGGTCAATATCGTTGATAGCCAGATACAGCTGGTAATCATGCTGTTCAATCTTGCCGCAATATTCCGTGCCACGGTCAGTTAAAATCCGAAGCATCGGTAGCTTTTGAGCTTCGAAGAACGGCAATACCCGGTCATTGAGGATATCCGCTGAGGTAATCGGTGTTTTCATTGTGTAGAGCTTAGCGAACGCTATTTTGCTGTAGGTATCAACAAATGTTTGTTGATAGATACGGCCAACGCCTTTCAAATTGCCAACATAAAACGTATCTTGAGAACCAAGATAACCTGGATGATGTGTTTCAATTTCACCACATGCTTCATCATCCTGTTTCTTCTTTTACAACGCAGCAATTTGCTCATCAGTCAGGATAATACCCTCCCTCTCAACCTTGTATTCCAATGCGGCCAGACGTTTCTTAAAGTTCTCCAGATTGTGTCTGAGCCAGATAGACCGTACGCCACTACCAGAGACAAAAATGCCTTGCTTACGTAGTTCATTGCTTGTTCTGGCTTGTCCGTATGCTGGAAATTCTACGGCAAATTTGATGACCGCCTGTTCTGTTTGCTCATCAACACGATTCTTCAGATTAGGAGTACGTCTAGAACGGTTAATTAGCGAATCCACGCCACCGTCATTAACCAGTTCTTGATAACGGTAAAACGTATCACGTGATACGCCCATAACCTTACAGGCTTTTGATACATTACCGAGTTCTTCCGCAAGATTAAGTAAACCTGCTTTGTGTTTTATAATGGGATTGTTAGTATGGAGCATGAGAGTTACCTCTTATTGTCTTTGATTACGGATTCAGCACCTTTAATCAAAGTGGGTAACTCTCTTCTTTTCAAATTGAAGTGTCAGATCTAGTCTGAACTAATACAATTTAGATGTTGAAAAAAACCATCGTTACATACTGCTTTTATTTTAGGATCGTTCGAGTCGTTTGTTATGTATTCATATGTCTTAAAAGAAAATATCAGTATACCATCATGACTTCATACTTATTTTGATAACTTACTTTGCTCATTTAGAAATTCTATAACTTTTCCAAGATACCTAGGTTTAAATTCATCTATATATTGAGACAAACACCCATCAAGGTATTGCTCAATTTTCTTCAACTTGTGAGTATCTTCGGTAATAAAACCTAGCGGAAACGGTACTTGATAATTGTCAGGCTGTACTAAATGGTATAGGATTAGTGCAAACCGCCCAGATAACATTACTATTTCAAGTGGAGCAATAGCTTGACATTCAACAAACGCATGAAGAGTATTTCCCTGTTCCCTGAAAGCAGCTTGCCACTTACGCGCAGTAGAAAAATCTTTACTATTCTTCAGTGGTAAGTACAACTGAGTATCAATTATTTTGTATTTTGCTTTCTTATTCACATCCGTATCAAAATTTGCAAGAAGGCTTAAACACGCCCTATAACGTTCACTTGCTCCCCAAAAACTATTCACAGGCGCGATCCAACGTAAGGTTATAATGTCATGATTTTTTTCTTTAGAAAGAACCTTACTGTATTTTCTTAGGATTTCAGCCAAAATGTCTTGGTTACTCTTACTAGTCAGAGATCCAAAAAGTCTTTTTTCGAATTTTTTCGGCTGTATTGATGATTGAAACTCAGAAACAACCATTTCTGAAAAGTTAATACCTCTTGATCCGAGTAAAGATACTGTTTCTTCATCATCAAGTACTGATGCCAACAAAGCAATATCCTTAGTATTGTTAATTCCTAAATGTAACTTTAAAACCTGAGCTCGTTGCTGCATATATGCTTTATCGTTGGCCATTTTTAAACGGGAAATATTTCGTATAGCCATTGTGTTAAGATCAAGAATAAAATCTTCACTACTACGAATCCATACGTCTGAATCCTTTCTAACTTCGCTGATTTTATAAATTTCTACATTCCTACTTTTTAACTTAAATAACTCAACCTGCTGTTGCCATAATTCATAAAAGTAATTTTGAAAAGCTTTCTTCGCTAATAATTCGCTGTTTGATCTAGGCTCAATTCCTGCCTCAAGTTTTAACGATAAATAAGAATTAAAAGAGGGCTGTACAATCTTTTCAGCAGGGCTAAATGTTAATAAATCAAAAATATAAGATTGCCGATAAACCTCAATTTTAGTCAATAATGGCTCGTCAGAGGCAGAATCAAAATAACGCTTGGCTTTATATGTCAACGCTATTCGCCCATCAGTTCTGTATTCGATATCATTATTATCTATGAAGGGACGAAGAGCCTCATCTAACTCTTTTTTTGTAAATCCAAAAAATGTAGCAATTTCTTGAGGCATCAAGTTTGATAAATTAAGAAGTCGAAGAATAAATTCTGGAACTAAAGGAAACCCACCTTTTTCAACCGTTGAATACTCGAATCTAAATTTTTGAGCGGGGGCGCAAAAGTCAACTTCGTTTACGATGATAGAAGTATTACTCATTTAACTTTTCTCATATTTTTCCTTGTGCTTCTTTAATTATGTATTGCTTATTAGTTTGTCTAGATTGGATATATGAAACCACTTTACCGAGCGGTAATTCCGAATTTTTACCGAACCACATACGAAGGTCACCAATAATAATTAATCTATCCATCGCCCTTGACATCGCAACATTGATACGATTAGGAAGCTTTAAAAAACCAGGGCTATGCTCAGCATTAGATCGAACCAGAGAAACAATAACTATTCTATTTTCCTTACCCTGGTAGCTATCGACAGTATCAATTTTCACCATTGACAAAAAATCATCTCGCCAATTTTGGCTATGGAATTCTTTATGTAACATTCTTTTCTGCTCTGAGTACATACAGATAACACCAATTACCGGTTCTTCATCCCCAACTTCATCCAATAAAGACTGACAAAAATCGTAATCCGATTCAATAGATCTCAATATAGTTATTATTTCAGTGATCTCAGCTTGATTGCTTAGGCTCTTTCTTAATTCATCTTCTTTATGAAACGCTTTTTCCCCCAATACACCTGTATTTATCCATGTAACTATTGATTTGAGTTGATCAGGTGCAATATTAAAACATCGAGGAATACTTCTATTGCCAGTTTGAAGTACATCACCATAAAAAACATTCGACACTAAATCACCAATAGGCTGTTGCATTCGGTATTGCGTCGTTAGGATAGCACTACACTCCTGACCATATGGTGAAATAAATGCTTTCTCAAAATCACTTGCCATAGCTTGCCTAAACTCATCACTGGTTCTGTCCAATTTTAACTGGCGAGCAATCGCATCTTCATGTTCACGTTGATAGATTGGAGGAAGCTGTTTATGATCACCAACAAGTAAGACGCGTTTGCCTGACTGCATGGCAATCGCTAATTCGCTGGGTGAAGATCGAGCAGCTTCATCAATAATAATCCAATCAAAAAATGTTTCGGATACATTTAGGTGAGAGAGGCCGATTCCTACACAAGTTCCACAAACCATCGTCTTGGAACGCAATAGGAATTCTTCATAATTACTTCTTTCACAAGATAAACGCTCAATATAATTATTTGCTAGTTCAACCAATCGCTGAGCTTTATGCGCCTCATGTGGTGCTATGCCATAAGCGCATGCAATTCTCTCTCGCACAACTTTTAAAGGCATTTCTAGATTAAAATCGCTCTCAAAATTTACATTAAAATCTTCGGATAACACTCTTACTAAATGATCCCGAATTTCTGTCATTGTAGATCTTAACAACCCCCGTTCCTTTGAACTAAAATCCGCAGAGTTTAAATCTGAATAGATATTTCGAATCTGTGTTAATGGCCGTCTCACTTTGCATTCAATATCCGCTAAACGTGCGATATAATCAGCGTTTACACCTAAAGATTTTGATAATGCACATAAACGTTGCTTATACTCCGCTTTAAATAAATTGTTTGCTCTCGCAACTAAAGACTTAGAATAAACATCTAACATTGATTCAGAAACAGCATTTTCCCGATTACTGAATCGCACTATATCTAATTCAGTATGCAAACGTTGACAATGAGAACGTATGCGTTCAGCCGCTGTGTTTACAGCTTCATGGGATTGACTCACCATCAAAATATTTTTTACATTCATTTTACTGATGAGATAATGGCAGAAAGCAGCAATAAATTCTGTCTTTCCTGTGCCTGGAGGTCCTTGCAAAAAACCAACTGGCCCTTTTCTTATAAGAGTTTTAAATGCTAGTTTTTGTGCATCATTTAGATTTATAATAGTACCATTACTATCTGTCCTCTCATAAGCACAAAAATCCTCTTCTGTAGGTAAATTATTATCTTCTGTTGGCTGCATTAAGCTATGAGGTTCAAAGTAGGATATCAATCTTGGAATAACCGATTGTTGGGCTAGAACCCTAGTAAGGGCTTTTTCTCTTCTTTTAAAGGATGACTTTTCTAGTCGGTTTGTGATGTACAATGTTTCACCAACATTGATATTACTACCTCTACACATTTCGAGAGTAATTCGACTTGAATTACTTTTTTCTAGTACAATATTACCTAAAGAAAACTGTTTCTCGTCTTTTAGTCGAGTTAATTCTAAAATTTCATCATGCTCATAACCACTAAGTACATCATGTTTACTGGAATAAAATATTATTAATTCCACTCCATTTTTATTAAAACGTGGTTCTTCGGCAACTTCAATTGCTGGCCTAGCAAACGCTTCCGTATCCAGCACAGAACGCCACACTTTATCTGCGGAGATTGGAACCTTTACAGTCTTTACTACTCCTGCAACCAAAGACTCACAGATTTTCGAATCTTGAGTGTTAGAAAGTGTTTTTTTTAATGAAAGAATAGGGCGTTTTTCTTTTGTTTTCTTAGATAAATATATTGACTTAGTTGCTGTTTTTTTACTCGGCCTTTGTGGTTTCAGTTGTTCTGAAACCATTAGGGCAAAATCGATTTGCCCTTTAAAAAACAAATTTAGTTCGCGAAAATCTTTTTGTTGTGAAGTTACAACATTTATGGATAAATTTCGCTCTAACATCGAGTGCTCTATGTTGTAAAAAGATACGGACTCAGATTCCCTAATTTTTTTTATCACAGAAAACTCTTCAGAATCAACTGAATAAATAAAAGAAATACTCCCCCCAATACCACAAAAGTGAATGACAGCTCGATTGTCTCCTATAGTCTTCTTTTCTGCACGAATATAAATTCGGCCGTTATCTGGCAAGATTTTAAAATCTCCATAAGGACTATTAGTTACCAAGATAGTGATTTCATGATTTGACTTAGATCTTTTGCATTCTACAAAAGCATCTTTAAATCGATCAAGGGACAAAAAACCCGCTCTATCAGAAGACTCTTGTTCAATAACTTTCCTTAATGGAGGAATATCATATTCATTAGACTCATCCCAATTCATACCCAACAATTCAATACTCATGCGCATAACTGCAAAGTTGTCCCTTTCAAACGGGCTACAAGTATCAATATTTAGAGGGCTATATCGAGTGTTAAGTATGTTATTGTCTATAGAATTGAAATCCGGAATATCAATCAAAAACAACTGACTGTAAGGTGGAGTTCCTGTGACTAAAACATTTCCAGGGTGCAGATCACCATGACTAAAATTTAGCTCATGTAATCTTTCTACATTACTGATCAACATATCGATGATTGGATAAGCTAATTCCCGCTCTATCACGCCTATTTCATCCAATGGATATCCTTCAATAAATTCAGTTACCAAAAATAAGGATGCAATCATTGGAGCAATTCCATAAGATTGAATCTTGGGAAGAAAATTCAGATTGAGGTTTTGTAAGCGGTCCACTTTTTGTAAAAATTGAGCCACACTCTGTCCTAAGACTGGAGACTGAGGAGTAGGGTTAGCGTTAGTCCAAAGCTTGACAATATACCTACCAGAACGATAGATCTGTTTTACTTGATTAGAGGATATTTTTTGACCAACAGGATAATCAAGATATGGATTAGCACTATGTTGGCGGTAAGGCTCAATAACAGAATCATCAAATTCGAATGCAAGGGAATTATCCGGCCGCGCTTCGTTAAAAGCCTCAAGAAATACTTTAGCGTGCGGGTAAATACTTGGCCGTTTCATAGAAATGGCTTGCAAAATTATTGGAGCATACCAATCTTCTGCCGCTTCAATTTCCCCGTACAATGAAATAATCTGCTTTAGAGACAAGGTATTGGGTAAACGTTTAGCTTTGAGTATATGCCAGCTAAGAACACCCAGACAAAATACATCTTGCGTAAAGGGTGTGAACTCATGACTCTTTGCTACCTCTTCTGGTAACGGAATACACCCAACGTTCAAAATATTTCTTTTTGGTCCCATGGTACCAGCCGGTTGGTAGTAAGCAGTAATGAAGTTGGATAATGCAATAGAGTTAGTTGGTGATAGCCATATACTATGACAACCAATATCTCGATGGGCAACTTTAATACCATGTAGCAATGAAAACTGATTCAACAAGGTTTTTACTGGGACCAAACGTTGCTCTTTACTATACTGGGCAATATATTTATCAATGAAAGAATTAAATCGTAGGTGACCTGCTGGAAGCTCATAAAGTTCGCAATATTCTTGAGTCATGTCATCTTTTGAGGGATTACTTATTGACCGCAGACAGTTCTTATAAAGTTCATTTTCACTGCATGAAATGTAATTTAATATATCCCTCTCTCTGGAAACTATTTGATAACGGCCATCTGGAGTTTTAGTCTGATAATCTTCAATTTTAGAGAATTTCCAATGTCGCAAAAGAGCTATATCTTTCTTGTTGTTTTCATTAACAGCTTGAAACTCTTTATAGATTTGACTAGGATGCGAAAAAATCTCTTCTTTAGACCTAAAACCATTTACCACTAATTGCTTGGGACGAACATTTCTACCTGAAATTAATTTATCAAAAATACTAAAATCTTTATTGAGATAAGATCTAGTCCGTTCAGAATTAAACTCTTTATCATAAGCCCTGGGATCTGTGAGCTTCATAAACTGTTCTAAAGTGAGAATGTGAAGCTTATCTTTTTCCGGCAGCGAGTCATATTTTGGCTTATTTGTTAAGACTACTTTAAAATCAATCCAAGGAACTTTCTTGCCTGGAAGATCGTCCTTGATCTTTTCAAGAATATTCTTTAGTAAAAAGACTTTGTTTCGCGTAGTGTGAACAGGTGAACGGCATCGACTTTGACCATTTTGATACCAATTGTCGTCGTAGCTAGTGATCTCACCGCGCCAATCTTTTAGCTCAATAACAAGAATATTTTTATGAGTAACAATTACAAGATCGAACTCCCCTTCTTTACGTTCATTCACAAATCTGAAACCTGCATAGCCCTTCCAAGGCCACATAGAATTTGCTCTTTTTCTTGTCAATGTTTCAGTTTGAGCCGCCATCATGCTTTGAGGGGATTGGTTGATATTACTATCATTAATGGCGATGGGAGAAAATGCTTTTTCAAGCTTTTCGATAGCATTTACTTCCTGTATCTCAAGACCTCCTTCCCAGTATTTAACTTCCATTAATTAATCCCTCTTTTTATTTCTTACTTTTTCATCCGGCTTTTCGGTATGAGTTATATATTTTACTAAGTCGTTCGCTATAATTAACAACTCGGATTTTTCCCTGTAAAAATGACTTTGACTATATCAAGAACTTACCGCTGGATTCACTATATAATTCAGCTACAGCCGTTTAATTAGCTATTAGTTAGAGCGTCCAAGAACAATAAACATATAATAGAAAAAATATTGATTTGAGCCTAATTTTCTTAATAAATTAAGAAAAATTAGATTCTATAAAAACTAGAATAAATTAATTAGTTATTTTAACTAAAAATATTACAAAATATTTTGTAGTATATCATTTTTTATGGTTTTAAAGTTAAATATTGGTTATCAAACACTTTATAAACCGTTGAACGAGCGATCTTCAACTGACGGGCAATCGCTGTTGCTCCTATTCCCTGAGAACGTAGCTGTCTAATTTTCTCCCGATCAACACTACGTTTGCGACCAAATTGAACACCCTTTAATTTCGCTTCCAGTCGGCCTTCATTTGTACGCTCTAAAATGCGTTGGCGTTCGGCCTGAGCTACAGCCGACAGAATGGTTACAATCATTTTGCCCATCGTACCTTCGGTACTGATGCCATCATCTAAAAAACGTATCGCTACCCCTTCTTGGTCAAACTCTTTTATTAACTGGATCATATCTGCAGTATCACGCCCAAGGCGATCTAGTTTTTTAATCAAAATAATATCGCCCTCTTCAACCTTTAAACGCAATAGATTGAGTCCGTCCCTATGAGTATGACTCCCTGAGACCTTATCAGTAAAAATTCGATTTACTCTTACTCCGGCTTCTTTAAGCGCTTTAATTTGAATATCGAGCGATTGCTGACTGGTTGACACTCTGGCATAACCAAAAAGCCGCATTAAATGTCTCCTTAATCGATTTAAAGACACAGAATGTCTTTTATTTTTGCAAAACGATTTAATAGACATTTTAGAATAGTTATTTTTACCTGTCTAAGAATTTATAATATTTTAGACAGATTAATAATTATTGATGATTTTTTTTCATCAGTATTATTTTTTAAGCTGCGGGTTTTTAAAATTCTCTGTAGTCAAACTTTCATTGAGGCAGTTTTAAGTCTGACCAGACGCTTTAGATTATCCACAACATCTTCCTGGGTGACCTCTCCTGCCACCTGTCCGTCTTTGTCATAACGACTCGCGCCTAACTGGATAAGGGCGCGATAATCGACGTGGTGGCCAATGCTATTTAGACAGGCTTTTAACCGTTTTTTAGTGAGCGGTAACCCCTTCTCATTCACTTCCTGCCACATAGCTTGCCGGATGCCAATTTTCATCGGTCTAAGCTGTTGTTCAGGAAACAGGGCTGGCCAAAAGAGGCTGATTTGGGAAATTGCCTCCGCTAACGGCAACCGTTTTTTAGGCGGTTTCGGTGGTTTTGGGATTTTAACCTTAACAACAGGTTGAGGCTTTTCAAC
>NZ_CAJCFU010000043.1:0-725 GCF_903968575.1 Arsenophonus endosymbiont of Apis mellifera
CCAGTAAACGGCGGCCGTAACTATAACGGTCCTAAGGTAGCGAAATTCCTTGTCGGGTAAGTTCCGACCTGCACGAATGGCGTAATGATGGCCAGGCTGTCTCCACCCGAGACTCAGTGAAATTGAACTCGCTGTGAAGATGCAGTGTACCCGCGGCAAGACGGAAAGACCCCGTGAACCTTTACTATAGCTTGACACTGAACATTGAGCCTTGATGTGTAGGATAGGTGGGAGGCTTTGAAGTGTGGACGCCAGTTCGCATGGAGCCGACGTTGAAATACCACCCTTTAATGTTTGATGTTCTAACTTGGGCCCGTAATCCGGGCTGAGGACAGTGTCTGGTGGGTAGTTTGACTGGGGCGGTCTCCTCCCAAAGAGTAACGGAGGAGCACGAAGGTTGGCTAATCACGGTCGGACATCGTGAGGTTAGTGCAAAGGCATAAGCCAGCTTGACTGCGAGCGTGACGGCGCGAGCAGGTACGAAAGTAGGTCTTAGTGATCCGGTGGTTCTGAATGGAAGGGCCATCGCTCAACGGATAAAAGGTACTCCGGGGATAACAGGCTGATACCGCCCAAGAGTTCATATCGACGGCGGTGTTTGGCACCTCGATGTCGGCTCATCACATCCTGGGGCTGAAGTAGGTCCCAAGGGTATGGCTGTTCGCCATTTAAAGTGGTACGCGAGCTGGGTTTAGAACGTCGTGAGACAGTTCGGTCCCTATCTG
>NZ_CAJCFU010000044.1:0-6079 GCF_903968575.1 Arsenophonus endosymbiont of Apis mellifera
GCTCCACGTAGATTAGCTCCCCATAGGTCTGCTCCCTGTAGGTCTGCTCTAATTAAGTTGGCACCACTTAGATTGGCTTTACGACCATTCTTGCCCATCGAATCTACCCAAAATTTATGCTCATCAAGAATTTTTCTTAATTCATCGTTATTCATTTAATTACCTTCAGGTGAAAAAAAAGACCTAATTAGGTCTTATGCATGAGTTAGGACGTGTGCCCAAGTGCCTCTTGGTGTCCGATTACAGTCATCACGGACGGGTAAACGCAATCAAACTATATTTAGCTATTATAAGATAATTTATAGTCTTGACTGTCCCACGAGCGCATAGCCGCATTCACACATCCTTAAATTGATTAATTGCCTGAATGTTTAGCCACCTCAGGCGGCAGTGGTACACTTGGTGTTTCTCACAACAACCAAGAGGTAGAGTAATGAATGATTCATTAGCTAATTTCGATAGAAATTTACAATTTGAACTGCTTGAGTTAGCGGTGTACGATTACCCAGATGTTGTTGAAACAGAAAATATTTCTGATCATTTACGTTTAGTTGATAAATCCTGGCTACCTTCTGTATGTCTGCAAGATAACGCGCATCGAAGCCAATGATTGAAACAGGTTTATTTTCCTTGGGTATCACTTGCTCTATGTTCGGATATTTCCTGTCAATAACCTCACAGATTGCTGCACCAACACGTAACTCGTCTTCATCAAGATAGGTCACAATTCCATTTCGGGTATCAATTTGTGCCTTGTCAAAGCGAGTAACTTTTGCGCCTTTAATTGAAATTATCACGCTTTCATATAGCGATTCAGTCTCATGCTCGCCAATAAAAATTCGATAGCCGTCAGCAGCATACAGCTTTTTATCAGGGGCAAAACAAATGCCGTTTAGATAATATCTGACATCACATTTAGCCTGAAAAATCATTGCACTGAGAAGTGCTTTTTTACCGACCGTCAAAATCATTTTGATACCTTTAACAGTTAGCGGTGACTCCAAAATTTGATTTAGGGTTAGAATATAAAAAAACCGTTAGGTCTAGGTTTTTTCACTGGGTAAGAATTCAGTTGGTATTGATATTTAAGTCAATGGGATTGACACATCTAAGCTCACCGTTGGTGAGTTTATACGAGCTATTTTTTATACCTCCCGTACTCCCTATAGCCCTTTTAACCTTAATATTTCCTTGTTCAAGTTCGTTTAACCAACGATGTGCCGTGACTTCAAGTGGTTCATTTAGTGTTCCAATAATACAAGGAAGGTATCGCTCAATCTGTATCCATATGTTGCCACGCCGAGCAAAGAATTTTCCATTCTGTGTTGCATAATTTGTGCTATAAATTCTCGGAAATGCAAAAGTCATTTTAGTCGTTCCTTCTTCCGTTATTTATCAATTAGCAGTGATTCCGAAATACGATTTAGGTTTATTATTAAACCGTCTGGAAGTATACAAAGCTGCAATAGGAAGACAGCAGTTATTAAATGTGTCATACACTTTAGTAGGACGAATTGATATTGCTTTTTCTACACGATTAATCACTTTTCTTTTTAGTGAAAGGATAGGGCGTTTAGTGTTTGTTGGTGTTTTTTGCTGAGAGGGTTTACTTCGATTTAAGGCTGCTTTCAGTGCCATATTAAGTGCTTTGTTATATTCATAAGCTGCTTGCCTGGCTCTTCTACGCTCATTTCTACGACGACGAGCATTATCATAACCATGAAAGTTACACATATTACCTCCTGACAATAAGTTTTGGTGGTGTGTGATAGGGCTAACCAGTCAAATTTACAGCCATATTGGTAGTATCCTGGTGTTGGTTTCAACTTTATGGCTGTATTTTGGTTATTTTACACACCCCAAAACCGACTGTTTGGGTGTTTTGTGGTTACGCTTTTTCAGCGAAAGAGTGTTAAAGAGCGGTACTGCTTAACTGTCGTCACTTGCCTTCATGTTCATATGTCTCAGGCTGGCTACTTGGCAACGTCTGGCAAAGTTTCAGATAACTCATGGTATTGTCTGGCATTTGCCTGTTGCAGTGAGTTGATGAAGTTAATAATAACTATAGTTATATATACTGTCAATAGTTTTATGATATAAGTTATATAACTTTTTTTATTTGAAGATATTTAAGAGAATAAATAAAAAAATCCTCAATGAAGAGGATTTTGATTTGTAGGTATAATTAAATTAGCATAGCCACCCAAAATACTTTGCCAATTATATCTATTGAATCTATTGGTGCCACTTCATCAGGATACTCATTTCGATTGTAACTCCTGATAATGACTTCATTTTGAGACGATCTTATCAATTGCTTTACTCTTTTCCAACCATCTTGATTTATAGCATATACTTTTCCATCTATAATAATTTTATCGTTGCAATTGACGGATACGGTAGCGCCATCAGGAATTAATGGCTCCATGCTATTTCCTTTAATAGGAAAGCAAATTATACCACTTCCATCACTATTAGCATTAACTCGTCTAAGTGTAGATTTAGCAAATCTTAATTTAAATCCATTATAATCAGTTTCATTAAAACAACCATTACCGCAAGCAAATTCAATATCTTTTAAAAACGGTACTTCCACCTCATCATTGTCTAAGGGATCTTTACTATCCCATGTTGATACTTTAATCCATTCGTTTTCAGGAGGAATGTTGGAATCATCTACTGATGAATGCATACTTCCTTGCCCATGTATGAGCCATATCGGATTAATTTTTAATGCTAAAGCTAGATCAAATGCTTTTCTTGATGATTTAGCTTTTCCTGATATGAGTTTGGCTATAGCAGGTTGTGAAACTCCCACTATTTTGGCTAATTGCTCTTGTGACATACCAGCACCGTTAAGAGCAGCTTTTAAACGTTCGGCAAAAGTTTTCATATAAATATTATATAACTCCGGTTATTTCTTTTCAAAGAACCAAAGTTATTGATTTTTTGTATAACTTGGTTTATATATAGTTATAGCTTGAGGTTCTGAAGGATTTTTTATGAATCTTGTTATTAAGAAAGCTATTGGTATAGTTGGTGGTCAAAGAAAATTAGCCGAAATCTGTGGTGTCAGTCAACCAGCCGTTCATAAATGGCTGAAAGGTGAAAAAATCTCTCCTGAGAGAGTAATGACAATTGTTAATGCTACAGATGGCTTAATTAAGGCGTACGAACTTTGGCCTGATTTACCAATGCTATTCCCAATGAAGAAATAAACTAACCGCTCTTTAACAACCTGGCCTCCCTGAAATTGGGAGATTTATAAATTCCCAGCCCATCGGGAGGGAATACTATTATCTGAAACTTATGGAATTAAGTGTAGGATAAGATTGCTGCAAAGACTATCAAATCATTTTGTCTGTATGCTATTTGATTTGCGGTTTTTTGAGTATCTTCTCGCAGAATAGAGATAAGTATTCGGTAAGCAACAGTTATCAAATGAAGGCTGAGGCTTTTTGTCTTTTAGATTGAGAGTGAGTGATGCAATGGTATTAACGGTGTCATCCTGCTTGTTGAATATGGAATCAAGGATTTGCTCTGTAGAACGGATTTGGCATTTTTGTTCTGCTTCCTGACGTTTTTTAGCCAGAAATGCAGCTCTACGTTCATATCTACGTTGGGCGTAGTTAGTCCGTTTGATGACGGTAATCTGTGTCATTTTGACCTCCAAAGTAAGTTTTAGCTGTGATATAGCCACACCAAAACTCACTCAATGATGGTTGATTCAAGAGTGCCTGAATCCCTTCTAAGATGTTAAAGAGCAATAATGCTTAGTTACTGATGACTACACTTGCCTTCATGTTCATATGCCTCAGGCTGGCTACTTAGCAACGTCTGGCAAAGTTTCAGATAACTGGTGGTATTGTCTGGCGTTTGCCTGTTGCAGTGAGTTGATGAACAAAGTAAACCATAGATTTACTTTAAATGTCAATCTAAAATTTAATTATTGAGTTTTAGAAACAAAAAAACCGCCAAAATATGACGGTTACTTTAAAGGATAGGGTATTTTTACTTTGGTTAGCTTAATCTATTATTTTCGTCTTTATTTCTACGTTTAATATATTCTTCAACAAATTTATCTAATTCTTTAAGCCTCAATTTAAAAGCAGAAATCATGGTTTCTTGTTCATTTAGAGGTAATTGATTAAAAATATCTAATAGTTCTTTTTCATTTTGGCGTAATCCCTGTCGTTCATCAACTTCTTCTCCATATAACCATTCTAGGGAAACGCCAGCAGCTTCAGCTATTGATATAGCTGAATTTCTACTTATATTGCCCTTTACGAACCATGAATTTACGGCTTGTCTGCTTACTCCTGCTATTTTAGCCATTTCAGATTTAGACATGCCTCTATCATTTAATTCTGTAAGTCTCCGAACTAAAGGAGATTCTGATATTTTTCTTGTATTCATGAATAGCATTGTAAACTTTAACTTTATATTATCAATAAATTAAAAATTGACTTAATATGTAAGTCTATGCTTTACTATATTTACCTAAATAAGGAGATTTACATGACAGCGCTTGAAATTGCCATAAAAAAAGCAGGATCTGTTAGAAAGCTTGGGGCAATGATCGGAGTTTCTGGAATGGCTGTTAGCAGTTGGAGAACTAAGTACCAAGGTATAGTTCCTGCAAAAAGGGTAATTCCCATACATTATGCTACAGGGGTTCTTCCCCATGAACTTCGTCCAGATCTTTACCCAAACCCAACAGATGGTATCCCTGCTGATAAGCAAAATACTCTCTGAATAACACTGTTCTTTAACATTTTGACTCGCTCTAGGCTTTCTTGGAGCCACCACAACCTCATAGGAATATTGAGGTAGGGAATTTTATTACTTTAGGATTATAACCATGGAATATTCAAATACTATCAAAATCACTTGCAAACCAGAGCATCTAGAATCTTACTTCTACCAGAAGATGGCATCAGAAGGGGGTAATAACGGGTTTGCCAAATCACTAGGAATTCACCCATCAACAGCGAGTCGGGATAAAACCAGAATATTTAAATTAGCCTGTCAGGTAGTTTCAGAATACGGCTTGCCTAAGCATGTGGTGAGTGTGCCTAATTCATCGACGCAGGGAGTGGTCATCACAAATATCTCAGGTGAAGAGATACGTAAGCTGATAGATATGCTGGAACATTTGAGATTGCCAAAAAAAGAAGCTCCAGAGTTACAAAACAATGGAGCCTGAAAACATCATATCCAACTTTAAGTTTGGGTTACCTTTCAAGGAGAAGGGAAACGGCAGTTTTCCCTTTTTTCTTTCAATTTCAGCGAGGTCATTATGGCAAATAAACGCCGATTTATCAATAAAAATTATGAAGAAAAAGCCCATCCAGATAGTCCTGATGGGCTATTGGTTGCTGCTTCAAAAAATAAGCGTTTCGCACATCGGTTTGTAGCAGAATTCAGAAAGTTACAAGGAGTTAAAAATGGCTGCAACAGTCACCAGTCTTGATGATTACAGAGTTAAAAAGGAAGTCAGGGAGAATGCCGTGGCTGAGATTGAAAATGGGTATACCCAAATACCGGATGATATTCTTGATGCAATCATGTTAGCTAATTTAACAAAGCATCAATTAAATATTGTGTTAGCTGTATGGAGAAAAACCTATGGTTATCACAAGGAGTTGGACTGGATTAGTAATACTCAGTTCGAAAAGATGACAAAAATAGATTCGACAAAATGCTCTACCGCTAAGAATCAACTTATCAAGATGAAAATCCTTGTTCAGGTAGGGAGAAAAGTTGGTATTAACAAGAAGTTATCTGAGTGGGAAACGGATATTTACCGAAACAGTAAAAGCTTTACTAAAACGGTAAAGAAAAGTTTTACCGAAACAGTAAAAAGGGTTTTACCGAAACAGTCAAACACAAAAGATAATATTACAAAAGATATAAAATATAATAATACACCCCTTACCCCTCACGAGGTGAAAGGGGAAGAATTGGCTAGACCTGAAAAGCGAAAACCCCAAACACTGAATTACAACGATTATCTGGTTGCCTACAACGAGGAAGTGGGTGACAGACTACCCCACGCTGTTGAAGCCAATCCCAAGCG
>NZ_CAJCFU010000045.1:0-4780 GCF_903968575.1 Arsenophonus endosymbiont of Apis mellifera
ACTTTAGTAGGACGAATTGATATTGCTTTTTCTACACGATTAATCACTTTTCTTTTTAGTGAAAGGATAGGGCGTTTAGTGTTTGTTGGTGTTTTTTGCTGAGAGGGTTTACTTCGATTTAAGGCTGCTTTCAGTGCCATATTAAGTGCTTTGTTATATTCATAAGCTGCTTGCCTGGCTCTTCTACGCTCATTTCTACGACGACGAGCATTATCATAACCATGAAAGTTACACATATTACCTCCTGACAATAAGTTTTGGTGGTGTGTGATAGGGCTAAGCGTCAAATTTACAGTCATCTTGGTGGTACCCTGGTATTGGCATTAGAAGAATGACTGTATTTTGGCAATTTCACACACCCCAAAACCGACTGTTTGGGTGTTTTGTGGTTACGCTTTTTCAGCGAAAGAGTGTTAAAGAGCGGTAGTATTCAACTGTCGTCACTTGCCTTCATGTTCATATGCCTCAGGCTGGCTACTTGGCAACGTCCGGCAAGGTTTCAGATAACTCATGGTATTGTCTGGCGTTTGCCTGTTGCAGTGAGTTGATAGGGTAAATTTATCTTAATGATAAAATAAAATCAAGCGAAATTGATAAATAATTTATCAATGCATGTGATAAAAATTTAACTATTTGAATAATATTGATAAATTATTTGCTTAAAAATTTACCATAAAAAACCAGCTATTTAGCTGGCGTTAGTTGTGATTGATTGGCGAATAAGTAGCTATCCTAGCCTAGAGTAATTTATATTCCATTTACCTATTGCAAACCCATTTATACTGAATTGTTCTTCGTTATTGCAGTTTATTTCCCATTTTTCATAGAGGCTGTTATCACTAATTACTAATAATTTATCCCCAGCCAATTGTAGTCGTTTTATATGCATATTTTCACCAAAAGTGAATGCATATATCCCATCTCCTATGTATTGTTTAATCGTTTTGTCAATAACTACAAGAGAACCAGGATCTATTGTACCCAACATGCTATCACCTACAGCTGTAATAATAGCTAATGATGTAGACGGTCTTTCTCCAAACATTTTTAAGGCATGATCCGGGTTTATTTCAACTGCCTTTATAATAACTGGATACTCACTATACACTCTACCACCTCCACAGCTATACTCTGTATCGTAATGGTTTATCCTGTATACATGATCAGTATAGTTTTTGGAGGAATTTTGCAAAATGCAACAATCATCTTTTTTAGATGGATTTAAAGTTTTGTTATGAATAACATCCATCCATCCTATAGGAAGGTTTAAGGATTTCTCAATACGACGGGCAATTTTATCGCCTATATTACGTATTGGATTATTACCGCTGATCTGACTAAGCTGCGCAGCAGGTATGCCTATTTTATCAGCCAACTGAGATTTCTTATTTTTTCCTGATACAGTGAAATCCTGAATCAAGGCATGCAAATTAGCACGTCTAATGTCTTTTGTTTCCATATCTACATATTGGCATCTTTAATCAATTTGATAAATGTACAAATTGGTAAATTAATCTTGTTATTTATTTATCATTAAGATAAAGTGATTGTGTTATAATCAACTTTAAAGGTAAATTGTATGACAAACGATTTACTCCGTTGGAGAAAAGAGTCTACCCAAGATGATTGGGTACGTCTTGCTCAACTAGCAGGGACAAGTGTCGGTTATTTAAATCTAGTAGCTTATGGATACCGCAGGGTATCTCCCAAAAAAGCTGAGCAAATCGAATTAGCAACTAAGTATTTTAATTACTTACCCGTAAAAAAAGAATTATTAGTTTTTACTACTTTAAAGACTAGCACAAATTAGCAACACCGCTCTTTAACAACCTGGCCTCCCTGAAATTGGGAGATTTATAAATTCCCAGCCCATCGGGAGGGAATACTATTATCTGAAACTTGTGGAATTAAGTGTAGAACATGATTGCTGCAAAGACTATCAAATTGTCAGGCAACTCTTAACTTAGTGAATCTTGTTCGTGATACCGCAAAGATTGAAGCATTGGGAAGTAAAGCAGCATTTTTATGTTTTACTGGCTTACTCTGACCATAACATTTACGGCGTACATCACGAATAATAGCTAATTGATAGTCACTTGCTGTTGGGTGAAATTCTTTAATGTGTTCGTAAGATTTATTCGGATTGAAACGTTTAGAACATACAGGGCATATAGCAGATGTTTTTTTCATAATATTTTTCCTTAACAAATTAGATGAATAAATAGTCCTGTTTGTAATGGAAAATGGGTTCTGCCACTTCGGTACATTGTCTCTTAAGAGATACGCCGTCCGCCCGTGCGTTAGAGTGCGCCGTTCACTTTTTTCAATCTCTGGCTGTTTGCCTTTGATAAATATTATATTGAACTATAAGTACAATAAACACAAGTACTAAAAGTACATTATTTTGGTAAAATTTTTTTAATGAATATTATCTTCTTGATTTATAGAGGATTATTTTTTTTCTTTTTTAACATTTCATTGAAAACAGAATCAAAATATTTTTTTTGTTTTCTCATTTCTTCAAGGAAATATAAAGCTTTTTCTTCTGGAAGATCATTAAATAATTCGATTAATTCAATATGTTCTGGAGTTAAAGTTTCTTGAAATGATTTTAGATTATTATCAAAGATGATATGTGAAGCAGGGTTTATTTTACCATGTTGCAACCAAATAGGATCACACTTTAAAAAATTAGCAAGAGCATAAATTTTATCTTGTCTTGGCAAAGACTCAGCATTGAACCATTTACTAACAGCCTTAGAAGTGACACCTATAGCTTTAACTATAGCTGCACCTCTACCGTGTTGGCTTAACCCAGCTTGTTCACAGGCTTGTGCTAGCCTCTGGGAAAATTCTTTACGCACTTTTTCACTCTGTACCATAGGTACAATATAAACCTCTTGCAAAAAACTATCAGTACGATAATATACGTACTGTAAGTACATAAGGAGAATGTCATATGAACAATCTATATGACCCAATTAAGAATATAGGTATATCTAAAGTTGCTAATGCATGCGGTGTTAGTGATAGAGCTGTTTATAAGTGGTTAAAAAATGGATTTTTACCTAAAACAGAATTTTTTGGTAAAACGAATTATGCCCAAACGATACAAACAATATCCGATGGAAAATACAAAGCAGAAGATTTACTTAATTTGAGTAAGAAAAATCTTCTCTCAAATTGAATAACATATCTACATTTTACCGAACGATGCGGTATACCATCGGGCGACCGGATAGCATTCTGCTAAATGGCTGAAGCGGCAAAACCCACTTAATAACTCACAATCTCACTCTATCTATTATTTTTTCACAAACCTCATAGGAATATTGAGGTAGGGAATTTTATTACTTAAGGATTATAACCATGGAATATTCAAATACTATCAAAATCACTTGCAAACCAGAGCATCTAGAATCTTACTTCTACCAGAAGATGGCATCAGAAGGGGGTAATAACGGGTTTGCCAAATCACTAGGAATTCACCCATCAACAGCGAGTCGGGATAAAACCAGAATATTTAAATTAGCCTGTCAGGTAGTTTCAGAATACGGCTTGCCTAAGCATGTGGTGAGTGTGCCTAATTCATCGACGCAGGGAGTGGTCATCACAAATATCTCAGGTGAAGAGATACGTAAGCTGATAGATATGCTGGAACATTTGAGATTGCCAAAAAAAGAAGCTCCAGAGTTAAAAAACAATGGAGCCTGCAAACATCATATCCAACTTTAAGTTTGGGTTACCTTTCAAGGAGAAGGGAAACGCCAGTTTTCCCTTTTTTCTTTCAATTTCAGCGAGGTCATTATGGCAAATAAACGCCGATTTATCAATAAAAACCATGAAGAAAAAGCCCATCCAGATAGTCCTGATGGGCTATTGGTTACTGCATCAAAAAATAAGCTTTTCGCACATCGGTTTGTAGCAGAATTCAGAAAGTCACAAGGAGTTAAAAATGGCTGCAACAGTCACCATTGAGAATTACAAAACTAGAGCTAAAAAGTTACTTCCTCAGCTACCGAAAGAAAATGGTTTTACTTTTATCCCCAACAGATTTCTTGATGATCTTCTGAAAGAGGATTTCTCAGTAGAGCAACTCAACGAAATTCTTAGCATTTTTAAACAGGAGGTTGTAAATGGGTAATTTAGCAATAGATAACGTCGTCCAATTAAGACCAGCTGATGGCATGGAGAAAAAAGTGGCAAAAATAGAAGACGGATACACAAAGCTTGCGAATGAGCTTTATGAAGCCTTTATTGGTGCTGATTTAACCAGAAATCAGGCTAAAGTTGCTCATGCCATTTGTCGTAAAACTTATGGTTTTAACAAAAAAATAGATCGAGTTTCAGATAATCAATTAAGCGAGTTAACTAAGCTGCCGAGACAAAAAGTCAATAAAGCTAAAAACGAACTTATCGCTATGAAAGTTATCGTTAAAGTTGGGATGATGATAGGTCCAAACAACAATCTTTCTGAGTGGGAAATTTTAGAATGTCACCAAAACAGTGACAAATTAAATAATGTCACCAAAACAGTGACAAAAAGTGTCACCAAAAGCGTGACAGGGTTGTCACCAAAACAGGGACACACAAAAGAAACTATTACAAAAGAAAATAAATATAATAATACACCCCTCACCCCTCACGAGGTGAAAGGGGAAGAATTGGCTAGACCTGAAAAGCGAAAACCCCAAACACTGAACTACAACGATTATCTGGTTGCCTACAACGAGGAAGTGGGTGACAGACTACCCCACGCTGTTGAAGCCAATCCCAAGCG